>DNLZ01000032.1:1494-3946 GCA_003488325.1 Planctomycetaceae bacterium | reverse complement strand
GCCGCCTCGCGGGCGACGATGCCATGCCCCGCTTCGGAGTGATCCTGGCGGCCGCCGGGCAGAGCAGTCGGTTTCAGGACGCCAATTACAAAAAGCCGTTCGCACCGCTCGCGGGCCGACCGGTCTGGCTCCACTCGGCTGAAAAGTTCACCGATCGCGACGACGTGAAGCAGGTGGTGATCGTCGTATCGCCCGCCGATCGCGAGTCTTTCCTCGAAACGTTCGGCGCGAACCTCGCCTTCATGGGGATCACGCTGGCCGAGGGGGGTGAGCAGCGTGCCGACTCGGTACGACGCGGCCTCGAAAAGCTCTCACCGGAGATCGACACGGTCGCGATCCACGACGCCGCCAGACCGTGCCTTGCCACGGTCTGGATCGACCGCGTGTTCGAGGCAGGCGCGCGAACGGGAGCCGCGATCCTCGCCACGCCGGTGACCGGCACGCTCAAGCGCGTGGGTTCCGACCACGTGATCACCGCGACGGTCGACCGCACCGGCTTGTGGGAGGCTCAGACGCCCCAGGTCTTCTCTCGATCGCTCCTGGAGCGGGCGTATGCCTCTGCGGGCGCGAGCGCCGCCACCGACGAGGCGAGCCTCGTCGAGGCCATCGGACATCCCGTGACGGTCGTGCCCGGCTCGCCGATCAACCTGAAGATCACGTCCCGCGAGGATCTCAGGCTCGCCGAGCACGCACTCAAGGCGCTGCCGAAGCCCAAGCTCTCGGGACCGGCCCATCCGTTCGGTGACGACGACCGCTGGAGGTAGGGGATGCACGCGGCAGCCCACGACGACCTGCTCGCCGATCTCGACGCGCGCGGCCTCGTGCAGCAGTCCACCGATCGCGCGGCTCTCTCCGCGTGGTTCGCGACGCCGGGCCGCCGCGTCTACGTCGGGTTCGACCCCACGGCCGACAGCCTGCACGTGGGCCACCTCGTCGCCCTCGTGCTCCTGCGCCGCGTCGCAGCGGCCGGCCACGAGCCCGTGGCCGTCGTGGGCGGCGCCACCGGCATGATCGGCGACCCGAGCGGCCGCAGCGAGGAGCGCAACCTGCTCTCGCCGGAGCAGCTCGCCGCGAACATCGCGGGGGTCGAGCGGCAGATCAGGGCCATCCTCACCGCCCCGGGCCACGCCGGCGATCCGCCTTCCGGTCGCGCGCACGTCGTCAACAACGCCGACTGGACCCGCGGCATCGGCTATCTCGAGTTTCTCCGCGACATCGGCAAGCACGTGCCGATCGGCCAAATGCTCGCGAAGGACTCGGTGCGGTCACGTCTCGAGAAGGACGGCATCTCCTACACCGAGTTCAGCTACATGCTCCTCCAGGCATGGGACTTCGTGCACCTCTCCGACGCCCTCGAGTGCCGGGTGCAGCTCGGCGGCAGCGACCAGTGGGGCAACATCACCGCCGGGATCGAGCTCGCGCGTCGGCTGCGGGGTCGGGAGCTTCACGGCATCACCTGCCCGCTGCTCACGAAGGCCGACGGCACGAAGATGGGGAAGACCGCCGCAGGTGCCGTCTGGCTCGATCCCCGCCGCACGAGCCCCTACCGCTTCTATCAATATTGGATCAATCTCGACGACGATGACGCCGGCCGCTGCCTCCTGCGGCTCACCGACGTGCCGCTCGACGAGGTGCGTTCGCTCGACGAGGCGCGGGCCACCAACCCCGCCGCCCGCGACACGCAGCGGCGGCTCGCCGAGGAACTCACGCGGCTCGTGCATGGCGCGTCGGGGCTCGAAGCGGCCCGCCAGGCCACAGCCATCTTCTTCGGAGCCGAGATCGCGAGCCTCGACGACGAGTCACTCGGAGAGATCTTCGCCGACGTCCCGAGCCGCGAACTGCCACGCGCCTCCCTCGACGCGGGCCTGCCGCTCGTCGAGGCGTTCGAGGCGACGGGCCTCGCCCAGAGCCGAGGCGCCGCGCGGCGCACGATCGAGCAGGGCGGCGCCTACGTGAACAACCGCCGCATCGCGGATGCGGCGCATCGGCTGACATCCGCCGACCTCGTCGGCCAGGCGACGCTCGTGCTGCGCTCCGGCAAGAAAGCCTACGCGCTGCTACGGTTCAACTGACCGGCCGCGCGGGCGGACCGATCTGGTAGAGCGGCGGGGACGCCACGTCCGGTACGGGATCGAGTTCGAGCGGCACCGCATGCGCCAGACCGTCGGCGACGACCCCGTCGAGCGACCACGCGCCCGCGTCCCTGATGTCGACGTCGATGATCCGCCCGACGAGCCGTCGCGGCCCGTCGAAGACGACGATGCGGTCGCAGGTCGTACGACCGGAGAGTTGCACCATCTCCTCGGGGCCGCCCGCGTCATCACCCGGCACCGTCTCGGGCGTTCCGCCTCGTCCGGCCGGCGACTGAGCCGCTTCCGCGGCATCGCGTCGGGCAGCCGCCTCCCGCTTCTCCTCACGGGCGGAGAGTCCCTCGACGAGCACCGGCCGTCGC
>DNLZ01000032.1:0-1121 GCA_003488325.1 Planctomycetaceae bacterium | reverse complement strand
GCGGTGCCGCTCCCGTTTCACCTCCTCGGGCACGTCGTCCGCCTGGCGATCGAACGCCTTTGTGCCGGGCCGCGGGCTGTACTTGAAGATGAAGGAGTTCTTGAAGCCCGCCGAGCGCACCAGGTCGAGCGTCGTCCGGAATTCCTGGTCGGTCTCTCCGCAGAAGCCCACGATGAAGTCGCTCGTGACCGCGGCGTGCGGCAGCTCCTCCCGCACCATCGCGAGCATCTCGAGGTACTGGCCGATCGTGTAGCCCCGCTTCATCCGCCCGAGCACCGCATCCGAGCCGTGCTGCGCCGGCACGTGGAGGTAGGGGCAGACCGCCGGCAGGTCGCGCACGGCCGCAACGAGGTCGGGGGTCATGTCGCGCGGGTAGTTCGTGACGAACCGGATCCGGTCGAGCCCGTCGAGCCCGTCGAGCCGCTCGAGCAGGTCGGAGAGCCGCGTGGTGCGGCCGCCGTCCGTGAAGCGGTACGAATTCACGGTCTGGCCGATCAGCGTGATCTCGCGACACCCCTCGGCGACGAGCTTGCGGGCTTCCGCGACGATCGTGTCGGGAGACCGCGCCTGCTCCGGGCCGCGGACGTGCGGCACGACGCAGAACGTGCAGAACTTGTCGCAACCGGTCTGCGTGCGCACGAACGCCTGGAACGGCGTGGGGCGCATCGCCGGCTCCCGGTCGGGGTCGTAGCTTTCGAACGAGCGAGCGATCGCATCCCGCGACGCTCCCGCCCGATCGAGGCTCACCTCGATGCGTGGCCCACCGCCGGCGAGCACGCCGGCCACGAGCGACGGCACCTGATGCAGCTGCCCAGGCCCCACGACGAGATCGACCCACGGCGCCCGTGTGCGCACGAGGTCCTGATCCTTCTGCGCCATGCAGCCGAGCACCCCGACGACGAGATCGGGCCTGCGCTCCTTCACCGACCGCACCCGCCCGAGTGCCGAGTAGATCTTGTCCTCGGCGTGCTGCCGCACGGAGCACGTGTTGTAGAAGATCGCGTCGGCCTCGGCCGCGCTGGCGGCCATCTCCCAGCCCTGCCGGCGCAGCGCCGCCACGACGAGCTCGCTGTCGAGCACGTTCATCTGGCAGCCGACGGTCTCGATCCAAAGCCGCTTGG
>DNLZ01000130.1:590-2836 GCA_003488325.1 Planctomycetaceae bacterium | reverse complement strand
CCAGAGCGTCCTGAGGATCATGACGCGGCCCCCGAAGGACGGATGGATCTTTGGGTGGGGGTCGCGGCAGGTGGTTCTGTCCAGGGATTCGGAGATGATCCGACCACGCATCGCCGGCCATCCGATCTTCCGCGCGTCCGAAGCGCGAGATTCGACCGGGCTCCAGCCTCGAGGCGGGCCCGTGCCGAAGGTCGGTGCGGTCCAGTATCTCAACACGAGGCCGCTCGTTCACGGACTGAGCGAGCACCGCCTCGATTTGTGCTACGACCTGCCGAGCCGACTCGCGGACCGACTCGCGGACGGATCGCTCGACGTCGCCCTGATTCCCACCGTCGAACTGTTCCGATCCCCGGGGCACACGATCGTGTCGAATGCATGCATCGGGTGCCTGGGGCCGGTGATGAGCGTCAAGCTGTTCTTCCGGGTCGCACCGTCGTCCGTCACGACCCTTGCGGTCGATGAAGGCTCACGGACGAGCGCCGCCCTGTCGCGCATCCTGCTCGCGGAGCGTTACGACGTTCATCCCGCCGTGTCGGTGCTCCCGATCGGGGCGAATCTGTACGACACGAATGCCGATGCGGTGCTGCTCATCGGGGATCGGGCGCTCGGGCCGGGCCCCGGATCGGTGGGCGGCGGGTCGGTTCAGGTCGTGTGGGATCTCGGTGACGAGTGGCTGAAGTGGACCGGGCTCCCCTTCGTCTTCGCCGTCTGGGCAGCTCGCGAGGGCGTGGATGCGACGGGACTGGCGGCATCGCTCGAATCGGCGCGTGACGCGGGCGTCGCCAATCTCGCCGCGATCGCCGCGGCGGAGGCGGCCGGGCATGGACTGACGGTTCCTCAGTGTCTCGCCTATCTGCGGGACAACCTTCACTTCCACCTCGGTGAGCGGGAGCGGTCGGGCCTCTCCCGCTTCCAGGCGCACGCCGAGCGTCTGGGGCTCGTTCCGTCCCGACCGACCGTGAACGCACGATCCGTCGGCACGATCACCGATCGGCACACCGTCTGACGTACCGGTAACCACCATGTCCAACGTGAACGCGGCCATTCTCGACCACGTGCTCGACGGGGGTCGGCTCGATCCCGAGGGTGCCGTCCAGCTGCTCGCATCGCACGACCTCGCGTCGATCGGCCGGGCCGCCGACGCCGTCACGAGGCGGCTGCACCCCGAGGCCTATCGGACCTACAACATCGACCGGAACATCAACTACACGAACGTCTGCACGGCCGTGTGTGACTTCTGCGCCTTCTATCGGCCGCCGAAGCATGCCGAGGGCTATGTCCTCGACCGCGACGTGCTCCTCGCGAAGATCGAGGAGACGGTGGCGCTCGGTGGCGACCAGATTCTGATGCAGGGCGGGCTTCATCCCACGCTGCCGCTCGAGTGGTACGAGGACCTGCTCCGGGACATCAAGTCGCACTTTCCGGAGGTGAACATCCACGGCTTCTCGCCGCCGGAAATCCACCACTTCACCAAGGTGTCGCGGCGGCCGCTCCGGGAGGTTCTCGAACGGCTCGCACGAGCCGGACTCGGCTCCCTTCCCGGCGGGGGCGGCGAGATCCTGGTCGACCGTGTTCGCGGTGCGATGACGCGCGGCAAGGTGATGACGGACGATTGGCTCGAGGTGCACCGGCAATGGCACCTGCTCGGGGGCCGCAGCACCGCGACGATGATGTTCGGACACATCGAGACACTGGCGGAACGCGTGGAGCACCTCGAGCGGGTCCGGCAGCTGCAGGATGAGACCGGCGGCTTCACGGCGTTCATCTGCTGGACGTTCCAGCCGGAGCATACGGAGATGGCGGACGTGACGCCCGCCGGCCCCTTCGCGTACCTGAAGACGCAGGCCGTGGCACGGCTCTACCTCGACAACGTCCCCAACATCCAGTCGAGCTGGGTCACCCAGGGCCGCGACATCGGCCAGCTGGCCCTGCTCTTCGGAGCGAACGACATGGGCAGCCTGATGATCGAGGAAAACGTGGTCAGCGCTGCCGGCACCGTGCACCACCTGACGCTCGACCAGATGACGTCGGCCATCGCGGAGCTCGGCTTCGTGCCCCGACGGCGCAACGTCTTCTACGAGCTGCTCGACGATCCCGTGCCGCGGCCGGCGACAATGGATCGTGATCGAGCGGCGGCCCGCTCCGTCGTGCTCCCGGTCGCCACACCGTGACGCCGCCCGGCGGCAGGCGTCCGGGGCGATCGCTCGTCGTGCGATGTGCCGCGGTGCTGGCGGTGAGTGGCCCGC
>DNLZ01000130.1:0-205 GCA_003488325.1 Planctomycetaceae bacterium | reverse complement strand
GCGTGCCCTGCATCGACCTGGGCGATGCCGTCGCCCTCCCCGGACTCGTCAATGCCCACACGCATCTCGAGTTCTCCGACCTCCGCCGGCCGCTGGACACCACCGGTGGCCTGCCCGAGTGGATTCGGCGGATCGTGGCCCTTCGCCGGTCCCGGCCCACGGGCGCGGACGGGGCTGCGGGCGTGGCCCGGGCCGTCGCCGCCGG
>DNLZ01000007.1 GCA_003488325.1 Planctomycetaceae bacterium | reverse complement strand
CCGGCGGCGGTGCACGGAATGAACCTCGGCCTGCCCTGCGAGAGGAGCCCGGCGTTCTCCGGATGGAATCCATCGACGTCACGATCCGGCGGCACGGCATCGAGGACCGCCGTGGCATCCACCCGCGCGGGAAGCGGCAGCTGCACGAGGATGCCGTCGGCGGGATCGCTCTCCTCGCGGGCGATCCGCTCGACGAGCTGCACGAGATCGGCGGTGGAAGCGGTCTCGGCCACCGGCACGACGACCGCGTCGATGCCCACGCGGGCCGCGGCCTGCGCCTTCGCCTTCACGTACGACGCGCTCGCCGGCAGGTCACCCACGAGGACGACCACGAGCCGCGGCCGCCGGCCCACCATCGTCGTGAAGGTCGCCACCTCGGCCCGCAGCGACTCCTCGATGTGCGTCGCCAGCCGTCTCCCGTCGAGAAGGGTGGCCTCGCTCATGGCGCGGCCTGCGGAATCCCGTCCGCCCCCGCCGACCACGCGCGCCACCGCGCGTCGATGTCGGCCGCCGCCGCGTCCCCCTCGTGGAGCACGACGAGGTGGCGGAACGTCAGCGTTCCGCCCGACGGGATCGTGTGGGCACCTGCCCCCGGGGCGGCCTTCGTGAAGTCGTGCACGCCGAACGGATTGGCGGCGAAGAGCCCGTACTCGCGGGCGTGCCAGTACGTCGGGTGGCGGAGGTTCGCCGGATGGTCGAGGATCGCGACGCCGACCGCGCGGCCAGCGACCGTGCCCGAGTAGTCGACCCATCGGGCCGCCTTTCCCCACGCCTCGCCGTCCACGTCTCCCGCGGAGTTGACGATGCGGCCCGTCGCTCCGGTCGAGCCGTTGGCGTCCTTGGGCTGGAGCGCCGGATGCACCCGCAGGGCGAAGGTACCCTCCTTCGTGTCGCCGAAGGTGACGGGGCCGTGGTCGGCGTGGATCGTGAGCGAGTGGTCGATCGTCCTCACCCCCGCCCCGCCTCCGAAGACGAGTCGCCGGGTGTCGGTGCAGACGACACGGCCGTCGCCGGCGAGCCAGCGTGCCGTGGCCTCGAGGACGCCCCGCTCGCCCGCCTCGGTGCGCACGATCGAGCCATGCTCGATCCGGGGACCCGCGCGCGACTCGGCCTTCGCGGCGAGCGGGTGCGACGCCCAGAAGTCGTGGCCGTTGACGCTGCCGTGCGTGAACCAGAACGACTCATGATGCGGATGATCCTTCGCCTCGCCCTCGACGCCCTCGACGACCGGATACTGCCGCGTCAGTCCCGATTCCGTCGGGCCGATGAGCGGGAAGAGGATCGGTTTGGGGTGGCCCCGGAAGACGTAGGAGGTGAAGGGCTTGTCGTCGATGCTCACGGTGACGCGGTCGTCGAGCCGCTCGAAACGGACTTCGGCCGCCGTGTCCCGCGGCACGAAGGCCGCGGAAGCGAGTGACGCGATCAGGACCATCCGGGACGGCCGGAAGCACGAAATCATCGCGTGCCCTCCACGAACTGCAGCCGCAGCTGGTGCTGGATCTCGTCGAGGAGCCGGCGCTCGTCGGCCGACAGGTTGCCCCGCGTCTTCTCCTCGAGCATCGTCAGCGTGTCGATGAAGTGCTTCGCCGTCACCACGTTGCGATGCGTCTGCTTCGTGATGGGGTTTGGAATCCTGCCGAGCGCCATGAGCGCCTGCGTGAAGAGTGTCTGCACGAGGAACTCGAACGTCGCCGGAGGCGCGACGCCGGATTCCATCGCGGCGGCGATCTCGTCGGCGCCGACGTCGCCCGAACCATCACCCGCATCGCTGCTCACGACTGCCCCTCCCTCGTCCACACCTTTTTCGGCGGTGCGTCCCCGGCGACCGGGGCCGTCCGGTCGCCTCATCCCTCCGTCACCCATGCGCTGCCGGCGTGCCGCTCCACGGCGGCCGCCACGAGCCCGGCGAAGAGCGGGTGGGCCGCCGTCGGCTTGCTCTTGAACTCGGGATGGAATTGTACGGCCACGAACCACGGATGGTCGGCGAGCTCCACGATCTCCACGAGATCGCCGCCGGGGCTCGTGCCGGCGATGACGAGGCCGGCAGCCTCGAGCACCTCGCGGTACTTCGGATTGAACTCGTAGCGGTGCCGGTGCCGTTCGGAGATCGACTCGCGTCCGTATGCCGCCGCCGATCGGGTGCCGTCGGCGAGCACGCACGGCTGGGCGCCGAGCCGCATCGTGCCCCCCTTCTGCACGACGCCGTGCTGCTCCTCCATGAGGCAGATCACGGGATGCGGCGTGTCGCGGGCGAACTCGGTCGAGTGCGCGGCGGCGAGGCCGGCGACGTTCCTCGCGGACTCGATCACGGCGCACTGCATGCCCAGGCAGATGCCCAGGAACGGCAGGCGTCGCTCGCGGGCGAACCGCACCGCCTCGACCTTCCCCTCGATGCCGCGCTCGCCGAATCCGCCCGGCACGATGAGCCCGTCGAAGCCGGCAAGCAGCCGCTCGGCCCCCTCGCGCTCGATCTCCTCGCTCTTGATCGGCTGCACCCGCACCTGCGTACGGTGGGCGATGCCGCCATGGTCGAGCGCCTCGTAGATGCTCTTGTAGGCGTCCCGGTGCTCGGCGTACTTCCCCACGAGCGCGATCGACACCTCGTGCTCGGGATTGCGGAGCCGGTGGAGGATGTCGTGCCACTCGTCGAGATCGGCCTGCGGGGCCTGCAGGCCGCATCGCCGGAGGATGATCTCGTCGATCCGGTTGCCCTGGAGCGACAGCGGCACCTCGTAGATGGAGAAGTCCTTGTCGCGTTCCTCGATCACCGCGTCGAGCGGCACGTTGCAGAAGAGCGCGATCTTCTCCCGGTCGGCCACGTCGAGCGCCCGCTCGGTGCGGCAGACGAGGATGTCGGGCTGGATGCCGATCTGTCGGAGGATGCCGACGGAGTGCTGCGTGGGCTTCGTCTTGAGCTCGCCGGCCGCCTTGAGATATGGCACGAGTGTCAGGTGGATGAACATGCAGTTCTCGCGCCCGACCTCGAGCGGAATCTGCCGGATCGCCTCGAGGAACGGCAGGCTCTCGATGTCGCCGACCGTACCGCCGATCTCCGTGATCACCACGTCGGTCCCGGGCCCGGCGAGCCGCCGCACCACCTCCTTGATCTCGTTGGTGACGTGCGGGATCACCTGCACCGTCTTGCCGAGGAACTCGCCGCGACGCTCCTTGTTGATCACCGACAGGTAGATCTGCCCGGTGGTGTAGTTGCTCTCACGGGTCAGCGGCGTGGAGGTGAACCGTTCGTAGTGACCGAGGTCGAGGTCGGTCTCGCTCCCGTCGTCGAGCACGTACACCTCGCCGTGCTGATACGGGCTCATGGTGCCCGGATCGACGTTGATGTAGGGATCGAGCTTCTGGAGGCGCACCCGCAGTCCGCGGGCCTCGAGGAGCATGCCGATCGAGGCGCTCGTCAGGCCCTTGCCGAGCGAACTGACGACGCCACCGGTCACGAAGACGTGCTTCGTCGGGACACTGCTGGTCACGGTGCGAGCTCCTTCCCGTCCGCGGGTGCCGTCGCGAACCGCTCCTCGAGCGGCCGGCGCCGCGCTGCCCGGCCGGCGGCGATTGAACCAGCGGCGCTCCGGCCGGTCAAACCCCTCCCGCGCATCCCATGGGCGCGGCGGCGCCGTGACCGGCGGCAGGCGGCGGGGCGGCCCGTGGGGTAGAGTTGAGACATGAATCCGACCATCGCCCGGCCACCGGCCAGCCAGCATCCCTCCACCTCGAACCTGCGGATCCGGAGCCTCGAGCCGCTCGTTCCGCCGGCGCGGCTCTGCGCGGTGCTGCCCCTGGATGACGTGGCGGCGCAGACCATCGTGGCGGGGCGTCGCGCCGTCGAGCGGGTGCTCGACGGCGCGGATCGACGGGTGATGGCGATCGTCGGCCCCTGCTCCATCCACGACCCCGCCGCGGCGCGCGACTACGCCGACCGCCTCGGCCGGGTCGCGGAGCGGGTGCAGGACCGGCTGCTGGTCGTCATGCGGGTCTACTTCGAGAAGCCGCGCACCACCGTGGGCTGGAAGGGGCTCATCAACGACCCGCATCTCGACGGCACGTTCGACGTCGCGACCGGGCTGCGGCTCGCGCGCGGACTGCTCATCGAGCTCGCCCGCGCGGGCCTGCCGACCGCCACGGAGTTTCTCGAGCCGATCACGCCGCAGTACATCGCCGACACGGTCGTGCTCGGGGCGATCGGCGCACGGACGACCGAGAGCCCGACCCATCGGCAGATGGCGAGCGGACTCTCGATGCCCGTGGGCTTCAAGAACGCGACCGACGGCTCGCTCCAGGTGGCGATCGACGCCATGCAGGCGGCGCGGGCGGAGCACAGCTTCCTGGGAATCGACAACGACGGTGGCACGTGCGTCGTCTCCACGACGGGCAATCCGTGGGGCGTGCTGATGCTCCGGGGCGGCCGTGGCGGTTCGAACTACTCGCCGGACGTGATCCAGGAGGCCCGCTCCCGGCTGGAGGCGGCGGGCCTGCCTCCGCGGCTCATCGTCGACTGCAGCCATGCCAACTCCGGCAAGGACCATCGGCGACAGGCGGTCGTGTGGCGTGACGTGCTCGCCCAGCGTGCCGCGGGCGACACGACGATCGTCGGTCTCATGCTCGAGAGCAACATCGTGGCGGGCAGCCAGCCGGCCGGCCCGCGCGACACGCTCGCCTACGGCGTGTCGATCACCGACGGCTGCATCGGGTGGGAGGAGACCGAGCAGCTGCTCGTCGAGGCGCACTCGCTGCTCGGATGAAGGCGAGCCGGGACGTCCTGCGTGGCCGCGCGTAGCCGAACGGGGGATCGCATGTCGTCCGCAGTCATCGTCATCCCGGCCCGGCTCTCGAGCACGCGTCTCCCGCGGAAGATGCTCCTCTCCGAAACGGGGATGACGCTCGTCGAACACACGTGGCGGGCGGCGTCGGCGTCGCGGCGGGCCGCGACGGTCGTGGTCGTGACGGATGCCGAGGAGATCGCGGCTGCCGTCAGGGGATTTGGCGGGCGGGTGGAGATGACATCGCCTGAGGCGCCGAGCGGGACAGCACGGATCGTCGAGGCGCTGCCGCGGCTGCCGCCGGCCGACGTCGTCGTGAACGTCCAGGGGGACGAGCCCGAACTCGCGGCGACGGCGATCGACACGGCGATCAGCCTGCTCGATCGCTGCCCCGGCGCGGGGATCGCCACGCTCGTGACGCCGCTGCGGTCCGCTGCTGCACTCCTCGAGCCGTCGGTCGTGAAGGCCGTGCTCACGCCCTGGCGCGAGGGAGCCGACGCGGGACCGGCGAAGGACTCGGGGCCGAAATCGCCCGATCCATCGGCGCCCACGGCCACGTGGCGTGCGCTCTACTTCAGTCGAGCCCCGGTCCCCGCTGCCCGCGACTTCCAGCCCGCGCTCCTCGCGTCTGACCCGCCGCTCTACTGGCAGCACGTCGGCCTCTACGCCTACCGTCGCGGCGTGCTCGAGACCTGGGAATCACTGCCGCCTTCGCGGCTTGCCGCCTTGGAGAGCCTCGAGCAGCTGCGGGCCGTGGAGGCGGGAATCCCGATTGCCGCCGCCGCGATCGATCACGCCGCACGCGGCATCGACACGCCCGCCGACTACGCCGCCTTCGTCACACGGTGGAGCGCCGGCCGGACGTAGAACGCCACCGGATTGAAAAGTCGATGCGGGACCCCTCGGAGACGAGGCGAGGGGGGTCGG
>DNLZ01000503.1 GCA_003488325.1 Planctomycetaceae bacterium | reverse complement strand
CCGCCGTCGCGACGCCGGCGACCCATGCGACCACCATGAGCATCAGGCTCGTCGGCCCGCATGATCCCGCCCCGCGCTTCACGCCGCACGCCCGCGTGCGGCGGCGGCCTGCCGCAGCGGCCGCCACGTCGGGAGCCTCGTCGCGAACCAGCACCCTGTCGGTCATGATCATCTCCCGGTGCGTCATCGGCCGATCCTCGAGGACCGGTGCGACGTCGCATGCCGGCACCCGCCCTCGCCCGTCGAGCGTACCATCGCCCGGAACGCCCGACCAACGTCCGCTCAGGCCGGAATACCGACGTGGAAGGCACGCTGACACCCGCTGTGGTGACGCCGTCGGGCGCCGGGCCGACGGACCTCGGGTCCATCGCGGCGACCTGGCTGGGAGAGCGACCGACGCGGCTCGAGTCGGTGGGCCCCGGTGGCCTCAGCGGCGCGCCGGTCGTACGGGTGGGTCGAGCCGGCGGCCGCGATGCGGTGCTCAAGCGGGTCGCCGGCGACGCGGCCGCGGCACGTCGTGCCGCCTGGGTGCACGCGCTCATCCACCGCGCGCGGTCGCATGGCGTCAGTGAACTCCCGGCGCCGCTTTCCACGCCGGCTGGGGCCACGCTCGTCGCCGATACCGAGGGCGGCGTGTGGGAACTGGTGCCGTTCATGGCGGGTCGTCCGCTCGAGCGACCCTCGGCGTTCGAGGTCGCTCGAGCGATGGATGTGCTCGCGCGCCTGCACGAGGCGTGGGGGTCGGGTGCGGGCGACGGCGGGCCACCGCAGGCCTCCGATTTCCCCCCCTCGATTGTCCGCCGGATCGAGCAGGCGCGGATGCTCGCGAGCCTGCCATGGTCGCGGCGTCTCGACCGCTGCCTGTCACGCGGTGCCGGTGACGTGCCGCCGCTCGTGGCGGACGCCATGAAGACGTGGGAGCGCGCGATCGTGATGTTCACGGCGCTCGACGGCACCCGCATCGTGCGTCGGGTCGCCGGGATGAAGCCGCCCTCCCTGCCCCTCCAGCCGGTGCTCCGCGACATCTGGTTCGACCACGTGCTTTTCGAGAGGCGCACGGCGGCGGGTGCGAGCAGCGAGCGACACGCCCAGGTCGCCGCCGTGATCGATCTGCACGGCGCGGGTGTCGACTCACCGGCGACCGACATCGCGAGGCTCGCCGGGAGCTGGTGGTCGCCCGGTCTCGGCGTCGCTTTCGATGCGTGGCTCGCCGATGCGATGGACCGATACTCCGCTCGTCGCGTGCTCGGTGCGGGCGAGCGCGCGCTCGTGCCCTGGCTGCACGCGGTCGGCGTGATCTGCTCGCTGGACAACTGGTTCCGGTGGGTCGTCGAGGAGCGTCGCCTGTTCGCCGACGCTCCTCGCGTGCGCGCGAGGCTCGAGCGTCTGATCGAGGCGCTGCCCGGGGCGCTCGCCTGGCTTGCCGTGGATCCGGTGGCGAGCCGGGTTTGACCGGTGAAAACGCGACCTCGTACACTTGACGATCGGTAGTGCGTCAAGGAGGAGCCCGACGAGGCGCGGAGTCGGTCGGCGTTCGCTCCGATCCCGGGCAGGGCGGACGACATGGCTTGCGACAGGCTCGAATGCGCGATCGTCGATGCTCCCGGCCGCGGGTCGGCTCGCACGGCCACAGCGAGCGATCCGTCTCGGCGACGACGCGCACGGTCATGCGGGCCCTGGGGGCGGCGCATGACGACGGCCCTCGTCGTGCTCAGCCTCGGGTGCGCATGGGCGGCTGGTGTCCGAGGAGCCGACCGGCCGGCTCTTCCCGGAACGGGTGCGGGCCGCCCGCTGCCCCAGATCGGGGGCGGTGATCCGCTCGAGTTTCTTCGGGACGAGGCCGCGGGCCCGGTCACGGTCACGGCCACGATCGAGCCCGGGGTGGCGGGCATGCCCGACGTGCTTGCCGTGACGGCGACCGCGGAGCCTGGCTGGCACTTCTACTCGTTGACCCAGAAATCGGGCGGCCCACTGCCGACCCGCATCGAGATCGCGGCCGACTCATCGCGGCAGGTCACCGCGGCCTTCGTGCCCGATCCGCAGCCGGTGCGGCACACCGTCGAGGATATCCCGGCGTGGAAGGGGCTCGTTGTCGAGGAGCATGCCGGCACGGTCACCTGGCGGGCCCCGCTCGGCGCCCCGTCCGGCGCCGGCGCGGTGCACGGCGGCGTGACGATGCAGCTCTGTCGCGACAATGCCTGCAGCCCGCCCGAGACGTTCGCCTTCGAGACGACGGCGGCTGCCGCGGGCGGAGCGGAGGCGGGAGTCCGCCACCGTCCCGAGCGGGCGCATGCCTCGGTGTCGGCGATCGTGCGGTCGCCGCGCGAGTCGGGCGGAAAGCCTGTCCTGCCGATCGTGCTCGCCATCGAGCCGGAGGAGGGCTGGCATGCGTATGCGCCGTCGTCCCAGGGCACGAGCGGCGTCGGCGAGGGCCGACCCACGATCGTCGCGCTCGATGCGGCGGGCACGCCTCCCACGGTGCGCGAGGTCGTCGTCGCCAGCGTGACGCCGAGCCAGTCCCCGGAACTGTCCGCCGCCGGTGGCGTGGACGGTCCGGTCGTGCTGCACGTGCTCGTCGATCCGGCGACGGTCGTCGGGCCGTTCGATCTCCTCCTCGGCCTGCAGACGTGCACGGAGACCAGCTGCGATCCCCCGGCGGGCGTCCGGCTCACGGTGCGGCCCGTCGAGGGCCGGTCGCCCGAAGTGGCGTTCGCGGAGGCCAGGTATGCCGAGGCGGCCCGCGCGCCGCTGCCCGTGACGAGCGCACCGAGCGTGCTGTCGGCGGTCGGTGGTGACGACGCCGCGACGGCCGTGGCGGCGCGTCCGCGGGCCGGGCTCACCCTGCCGCTCGCCCTCCTCATGGGACTCGCGGGAGGACTCATCCTCAACCTGATGCCGTGCGTCCTGCCGGTGCTCGGTCTCAAGCTCATGTCGTTCGCGCAGCAGTCGGGCCGGGCCCGCCGCGAGGTATTCGAGATGAACCTCTGGTACTGCGCGGGGCTCTTCGCCGTGTTCTTCGTGCTCGCGACGGCCAGCGTGGCGGCGAACATCGGCCTCGGCAGCGCGAACCTGGCATGGGGCGAGCAGTTCACGTCCGCCGGCTTCAACATCACGATGGCCGGCATCGTCTTCGCCTTCGCCCTGTCGTTCCTCGGCGTCTGGGAACTGCCGATCCCCGGATTCATCGGCGAACAGGCCGGGCACGTGCAGACCCGCGAGGGCCCCATGGGAGCGTTCCTCAAGGGGGTGCTCAGCACGGTGCTCGCGACGCCGTGCAGCGGGCCGTTTCTCGGTCCCGTGCTCGGATTCACGCTCACGCAGCCCACGATCGTGACCTACGCGGTCTTCGGCGCGATCGCGACGGGCATGGCCCTGCCCTACATTCTCGTCGGTGTCTTCCCCGGACTCGTGCGCTTCATGCCGCGGCCGGGGGCGTGGATGACGACGTTCAAGGAGCTTCTCGGCTTCGTGATGCTCGGCACGGTGGCGTTCCTCCTGACGTTCCTGCCGTCCAGCTGGTTCGTGCCGACCTTCGTCATGCTGATCGGCATCTGGATGGGATGCTGGTGGGTGGGGCGAGCGCAGGAGCGGAGCGGTGCCGTCGGCTTCGGTCGTTGGGTCCAGGGGGCCACGATCGGCGTCGCCGTCGGCACGGCGTCCTTCCTGCTCCTGGGGCCGGTGGCGTCGGTCATCGACTGGCAGAC
>DNLZ01000411.1 GCA_003488325.1 Planctomycetaceae bacterium | reverse complement strand
GGCCGGGTCGTCGTGGGGCAACAGCGTGCGCACAGCCCGCATCATTTCGAGCGACTGGACCCGGCGATCCTGCAGCCGGACGAGATATTCCTGCTTCGCCACGGCCGCATCGCGCTTCGTCTTCGCCTCGTCGACCGCCATCGTCGCCGCTCGCGACTTCGACTGCACCGCATCCGCCCGCTGAAACGCGGCAGGGAAGCCCGAGTCGCCGTACGTTTGCCATGCGAAGAAGAAGCCGACGAAATAGACGAGGGCGGCCGAGAGCAGCCCCGCCATCGCCGCGACGGCCCACGGCTTCTTGGCATTGATCATCCGGTCCTGGATGATCTCGCGCGGCACGAGATTCGTCCTGAGCGCGCTGCCGCCGACCGCCTGCAGGGCGAGGCCGTAGGAGACGCCAAACGCCAGTCGATTCTCACGAAAAGCGGGGGCACCGACGACGCCGGGACCCTCGAGGGCGTCGAACTTCTCCAGCCGGTGCACGTCGAGCTGGAGCTGCTTGGCGATGAAGTCACCGAGCCCGCGGAGCTTGGCTGCGTTGCCGAGCAGATAGACCTTGCCGATCGTCGCCGTCCGGTCCGAACTCGAAAAGTAGTTGAGCGAACGCTGCAGGTCGCTCGCGAAATCGTTGAACACGGGCCGCATCGCGCGAAACACCGCCTTGGGGTCCTCCGCCCGCACCGCGTTCCGCTTGAGATGCTCGGCCTTGGCGAAGGTGAGTTTCATCTCGCTCACGAGCGCCTTGGTGAACGAGTTGCCCCCGATCGGCATGCTCCGCTGCCACAGCCGCAGCCCGTTGGTCACGACGAGATCGGTGCTGTCGACGCCGATGGAGACGATGACCGTCGAGGCCGGAGGGTTGTCCGGGTCGAGTGTGGACGCAGGCGGGAGCTGGTCGAACATGATCATGTTGGCCAGCGAGATGGGAGCGAGCTGCAGCAGCTCCACTTCGACACCACGCTCCTGCAAGGGCGCGAGCGCCTTGTAGACCTGTTCGCGCTTCATCGCGAACAAGGCCACCTCGGCGTCCATCACGAAGCCGCCCTCCTCGAAGCCGCCGGCCAGGCGCTGCCAGTCCCAGACCACCTGTTCCATGGGGAAGGGGATCTGCTGGCGGGCCTCGTACTTCACGATGTCGGGGATCCGCTTCGACTCGAGGGGAGGAAGCTTGATGAACTTGGCGAGGCCCATCTGTCCGGGCACGGCCAGCGCGACACGATCACCCTCGACGGTGTTGCGTCCGAGAAACTCCTGGAGCGCCGCCTGCACGAGCTCCACCGGATTCGCCTCCGGCTGCGAGAGGATCATCGGGTATTCGACGTAGTCGAACGCCTCGGCGATGAGCTTCGTCGGATCGGTCGGAGACAGCCGACAGCGCAGGGCCTTGAGGCCGCATTTGCCGATGTCGATGCCCCACGCATATGGGCTGCGAGCCATGCAGGGACCACCCCCGGAAGGGTCCGCGTAACGAGCAGGTCAGGCGCCGCGGGCAGACCCTCGATCCTGCCCTCCTTTGGGCATGGTACGAACGGCCGTGGAGGGGTGTCAAACCACACCGGCCGCTGCCGCACCGGGTGCGGCAGGGCGCACGCTACACTCGTTTGCATGGTGATCTCGCGTCTGACGGTTTTCCTTCCCTGCCACACGCTCGACGACTTTCCAACGTGGCTCGAGGAGGTCGAGGCCGACGACCTGCTCGCGGCCTGGACGGCCGCATGGGAGCCGTGCCTGCTCGCGACGGTGGGGGATGTGCCGGCCTGGGCGAGCATCGACATGCCGCCGCATGACGACGCCGGCACGCTCGGCATCGTCCCGGCAATGTTCGCCGATCGCTTCTCCCATCAGTCTGCTGGTGGCGTTCAGGACGGGCACTTCATCGAGCGGACGTCCGGACGTGCCGCGATCACTGCGGCGGCGATGAGGGCCGTCGGGGTCGAGGCCACGGATGGCGTGCCGGGGGCGGAGTGGTCGGAGGACTTCCGGGCGCTCGGGCTGGCGGTGCTGCTCTCGGAGGTGCTCGCCCGCCGCATGCGGACGGCGCCCGAACTGGGGGAGACTGCGTTCGGCGTGTCCGCAGTCGCAGCGGCACGAGCTGCCGTCGCAGGAGATGGTGGCGCCGTGCGCGAGCGGCTCCGTGAATGCTGGGGCTTCCTCGAGTGCTGTCGGGCACGGTACTACCCGGCCGATCTGTGGCTCGTCGATCTCGTGCTCGTCGCCAGAAACTCGGCTCCGGCCGCGCTCGAAGCGGCCGTCGAGGCCCCGGTGCCCATCGGTCTGGTGTTCGAGGCGGACGCCCTTGGTCCCCTCGCGGCGAAAACGCCGGCTGCCGTGGAGCGGATCCGCACGCGTCTCGCGGACGGGACGCTCTCGCTGCTCGGCGGACGGCAGGACGCGAAGCCACTCGACCTGTGCACGCCGGAGGAGGTCGTCGCCTCGTTCTCGGCTGGCCTCGGTGCGTGGGAGGCCCTCGGCTTCACACCGGCCGTCTTCGCCCGGTTCAGCGGAGGCGCGACCCCGCTCCTGCCACCCGTCCTCTCAGGGTTCGGATTCACCGGGATGGTCTGGTCGCTGTTCGATGGAACGCCGCTGCCGGACCCGCACGCGGGCCGGATCCGCTGGGAGGGAGCCGGCGGGACGATCGAAGCGGTCGCGCGGCCACCGCTCGATGCTCGGCGAGCCGTGTCCGTGACGGGGCTCCCCTCGCGGCTTGGCGACGCGCTCGATCACGACCACGTGGCCGTGCTCACGTTCGCGCACTTCGCCGGGACGAGCGGTGAATGGCATCACCTGATCAGACGCATCGGTTCCTGGAGCACCGTGCTCGGGACGTTCGTCACCCCGGACGAGCTCTTCCGTCGGACGGCCGACGGAGGGTCGTACGTCCGCCTCGACGCGGACGCGTTTCCCGTGACGCTGCCCGAGACCGCATCGCCCGGCGGCGATGCGGTCGGAGCCGCCGTCGGGGACGCCGCGGTGGCGGCCGGCGCGGTGCGTCGTGAGAGCGCCGGAGTGGCGTCGCTCCTCTCGTCGCCACGCGCCCCTGATCGGACGCCGGCGCGGGTCGAGCTGGCGGAACCGCCACGAGCGTGGCCGCCGTGGCGTCGGCGGGGGGCCCGGCATCCGAGCATCGACAACGGACTCCTGCGTGTCACCCTCCACAGCGACACGGGCGGGATCCTGTCGCTTCGGCGCCCCGGCGACCGGGCCAATCGACTGTCGCAGCAGCTGGCGACGCGCCGCGTTGACGGGGACGGCGAGCCCGTCTATACGCGCATGCACGCCGACCGCATCGAGAAGGGCATGACCGCATGCGGTGAGCCTGGCCTCGTCGCGGCCGGTCGATTGGTCGACGGGGGCGGTGGCGAGGTCGGACGGTTCACCCAGGGGGTGGCCCTCGTCCCCGGTGCCCCGCTCGCGGTCATCGACATCGAGCTGACGATCTCCCGGCCGTTCGCCGGGGACGCGCTCGAGTGCTACGCCGCGAGCCGCTTCGCCTGGAGCGAGAACGACGACCTCGAGGTCCGCCGCAGCCTGCACACGCAGTCGGTGAAGACGGAACGGGAGGTGTTCACGGCACCGCACTTCATCGAGCTTCGTCCGGCCGGCCCCCGCGCCGGTGACGGCGAGGCGGTGACGATCCTCACCGGCGGCGTGCCGTGGCACACGCTCGCCAGCCCGCACATCCTCGACGCGGTGCTCTTCACCGGGGGCGGAGCCAGGGCGGCCAGCCCGGGCAGATTCACCCGCCGACTCGGGATCGGCGTCGGCCTGCGCGGCGTCGGCGAAGCGGCCCTCGCGCTCGCGGCGGGCAGTGTGGCCGATCTGCACGTCGTTCCCCGGCACCCGACGGTGCGTGTCACGCTCGAAGCGGTGTCGACGGCCGAGGGGATGCCGCCCCGGGTGCGGGTCGGGCTGCTCGAATCGGCAGGCCGTTCGGGTGACGTGCGGCTGGAGTGGGCCGCCGAGCCGCGGGAGGCGGTCGCCTGCGACCTGCGCGGAAGGCCCCGCGGATCCGAGGACACGGCGTCGGCCCACGTGGCGATCGACGGGCGGGCGACCGTGGTCTTCCTGCGGGCCTTCGAGTGGCTCCACATGGAAGTCGAGTTCAGGGACGTCGAGTTCAAGGAGGTCGCGGTCGCGTCATGATCGTCACACTCGACGGACCCGCCGGTGCAGGCAAGAGCTCCGCCGCACGGGCGCTCGCGGAGCGGCTCGGCTGGTGCCATCTCGACACCGGCGCGATGTACCGCACCGTCGCCCTCGTGGCGCTCGAGCGCGGTGTGCCGCTCGACGACGCGCCGCGGCTGGCCGCCCTGACCGAACGGATCGCGATCGAGTTTCGCGACGGCCGTGTGCTCGCCGACGGCCGCGACGTGTCGGCGGAGATCCGCACGGAGCGGGTCACCCAGGCGACGCGCTTCGTCGCGGATGCGCCGCCGGTGCGCGAGGCGATGAAGCGGATCCAGCGGCGGCTCGCCCGGGACGTGGATGTCGTCACCGAGGGGCGGGATCAGGGAACGGAGGTCTTTCCCCACGCGGAAGTGAAGGTCTTCCTCACCGCGTCGCCCGAGGAGCGGGCGCGGCGGCGTCACCGGGAGGAGGCCGATCGCGGCACCGCGTCGAATCTGGAGAGCGTCCGGCGGGCACTCGTCGCCCGAGACGAAGGGGACCGCTCACGGCCCGTCGGTGCCATGCGTCCGGCGGCCGACGCGGTGGTGCTCGACACCGACGGGCTCTCGCGGGACGAGGTCGTGGACCGCCTCGCCGCGCTCGTCACGGCGCGACGACCGGAGTGTCGTGTGCCATGACGCCCGCGACCGATGCACCGCATGACGCGGCACCGACGCGGCCCACGGCGCCGCACGATGGCGGCCGTCACACGACCTTCGGCCGGTGGCTCTACACGTTGCTCTGGGTCCTCTGCCGCACGTTCGCGGTGTCCCTGCTCGGCTTTCGGGTGCGATTCGCCGAACGACCGCCACGCGAGGGTGGGGTCCTCGTCCTCTCCACCCACCAGAGCCACCTCGATCCGCTGCTGCTCGGGCTGTCGCTCGACCGCCGGATCTCGAGTCTCGCGAGGGCCTCGCTTTTCGCCTTCGGCCCCTTCGGCCGCGTCATCACCGCGCTCGATGCCATCCCGATCGACCGCGAAGGCTCCGCCGTGGCTGCGATGAAGGCGGTGATCGCGCGGCTCAAGGCGGGGGCGGCGGTGATCGTCTTTCCTGAGGGGACACGCACCGCGACCGGCCGGCTCGGTGTGATCAAGCCCGGCTTCGCCGTGCTCGCCAAGCGTTCCGCAGTGCCGATCCTGCCGGTCGCGATCGTCGGCGCGTTCGAATGCTGGCCGCGGACCGCGCTCCTCCCCCGCCCGGGCCGCATCCGGCTGGAATACGGTCCGATGGTGACCGTCGAGGAGGTCGCAGCCCTCGATGACCGGGCGTTGACGGAGGTCTGTGTCGAGCGACTCGAGCGGCTCGACGCGCTGGCACGGGCGACCCGCGCGGGGCGGCCGGCGGAGACGATCAGTCGGTCGGCGCCGAGCGGGCACGCTTGAAGGGATCGATCGTGCCGCCGCCCGGGCCGGGAGGCGGCGCGTTGGGCGAGGTCCAGGGCACGAGCCGCGGCCACTCGAGCGTGCGGCCCGGCCACGGCGACGATCCGGGTGCGTTCGCCACACCGGGTGCGGGTCGCGTTGGGGGCGGAGCAGGTGGCTGAGGCTGGGCGATCAGATCTGCCGGACCGGGAAAGCTCCCGGTCGCGGATGGAGGGGATTCGCGCGGGCCGGTGGGTGCGGCGACGAGCGTCATCGCGCCCGGGCGCTCGAGGACGCGCACCGACACGGCATCGATCTCCGCGGCCCCGAGGCCGGAGAGCGCGAAGGTGACGACGAGCGGCTCGGCATCGGCCGTCGCGACCCGCTGGAGGACGAGCCGGCGCCAGTCACCCGTCGGTCCGACTCGCTCGGCGAGGGCGGGACCGCCGAGCGAATCGAAGACGAGCAGGCCGTCGACGCTCGCCGTGATCGGTGCGGCGACGCGAATCCGGGCCGTGATCTCGACGAGTTTGCCCGTCGGAACCGCAAGCGGCGGCGTGGTGACCCACACCGGCGGGGTCTCGATCGCCGCCGGTGCCGCGGCCGGGTCCACGGGATTGGCCGCCACGCGCAGGCAGCCCGCGCCCTCGGCGGGACGCGTGTACGAGATCTCGACCGTGGTCTCGACGCCGGTCGTCCCGTGGGAGAAGTGCCGCCAGCCGGTGGAGGCGAGTTCCTCGATGCGTTCCATGCCCCCGCCCGGAAGCAGCTCCGGACCGGGCGTCGCCGCCGCACGGGCGCCGACGAAGGCCCACTGTTCCGCCGCGGTCGATGCCGACGCTGCGAGCGGGCTGGCGACCATCGAGCCGTCCGCGCGGACGCCGTTTTCCCAGATCCGCCGCTGAAACTGCCCCGCGATCGCGGCAGCCTGCCGGTAGCGGTCGATCGCGGCGGGCGGGTGCGAGGCGGCGAGCGACTCGCCCTCGGCCGCCAGGGCGTTGGCCGCGCTGAGCATCTGGGCCGCGGCC
>DNLZ01000233.1:2976-3668 GCA_003488325.1 Planctomycetaceae bacterium | reverse complement strand
TCGTAGATCGCGCCGAACGCGAAGCTCGCGACGAAGCCCGCGAGTTTCGTGCCCACCTGGAGCAGACCGAACGTCGCTCCCGATCTGCCCTCGGGCGCGGCGTCGGCCACGGCCGCGCGCATCACGCTCTGGACGCCGCCGAGCACGAGGGCGAGGAGCACCGCGAGGCCGTAGAGGTGCCGCACGCTGTCGACGAACCATGCCGCGACGAGGACGACCACCCATCCCGCCAGACAGATGGAGATCGCGAGGGGCCGCGAGACGCGTGCCGCGAGCCACCCGATCCCGAGCGCGCCGGGAAGGGCCACCGCCTGCACGAGGAGCACGAGCTGCACGAGCGCCGGCCCGTCGAGGTGAAACTCCTCGAGCGCCACGCTCGAAAACTGCGCGATCGCGGTCTGCACGGCGCCGAGCACGAGCATCGCCCCGGCGAGTACGGCCGCGAGCGGAGCGAGCCCATCCCCCGACTGCGGACTCGCAAGCGAACGGGCGAAGGCGAGGAGCTCTCGGCCGCTCGTCGAGGCGTGGGCCTCGGTCTCGCCGTCACCGAAGCGGGCGAACGCGGCCGGCAGCGAGAAGAGCAGCCACCAGCCGCCCGTGAAGAGAAACGCCGCCCGCAGGCCGCCGGCGGGCGAGAGCCCCAGTCGATCGTGCGCCGTGACGAGCAGCGTCGCGATCACCAGCGCCAGCGC
>DNLZ01000233.1:1903-2605 GCA_003488325.1 Planctomycetaceae bacterium | reverse complement strand
CGCGCGATCCTCGGCAGCAGGCTGCCCGTGAAAATGGCGGACAGATCGAAGCCCACGTTCCCGAGCACGATCGCCGCGATGATCGCCACCGAGGCTGTCGGCGGCAGGCTGCCCAGGAGCACCATCGCCCCGGCGCCCACGGCCACGCTGCCGATGAGTGCCCGGCGATGGGCGTGCGTGCGGTCCGCCCAGGCCGAGAGCCACGGCGCCGCGAGTGCCGAGGCGAGCATGGCCGCGGCAAGCGTCCACGCCCAGACCACGCCCGACTGCACGCCCCACACGCCGTCACGAAAGGCGACCCGTTCGACGTAGGTGACGACGAGCGTGATGAGCACCGTGGAGAAGGCGCTCGCGGCCCAGTCGAGGAGCACCCACGCGACGACCGTGCGGTCGAACCGGCCCCGGGCCGATGCGCCGGACTCCCGCAGCGGCATGAAATCTTCCTGCATGCCGGATTGTGGGACGGGCGGCATCGCCGCGCCTATTCGCCGTGCGCCGTGCCGACGCCGGCCGTGCGGATCAGGTGGCCGACGGCGAGGCGGCCGGTCGCGACACTCCACAGGCGAGGCCCGCGTAGTCGGGGCGATCGGCGGCGTGGGCGTGGCGATAGGAGGCGACGATCCGTCCGTCCTTGATCAGAAACGCGCCCGGCATCTGGAAGCCATCGCCCACGAGCGGGCCGAGGCCGTGGCCGCGGACGAG
>DNLZ01000233.1:596-1523 GCA_003488325.1 Planctomycetaceae bacterium | reverse complement strand
TCGAGCGCCCGGTAGAGATGCTTCTCGGGATCGGAGACCCGATCGACCTGAGCGATGCCGTACCGCGTCGCGAGGTCACGGAGCGAGCCGTCGTCGACACCCTGGTGCACGAGCACGAGACGTGCTCCGGCGGCCTCGATCTGCGGCAGTGCGCGGGCCGCGTCGGCGATCGCCTCCCGACAGAAGACGCAGCCCGAGTGTCGCAGCAGCACGATGAGGAGCGGATGGGCCCGCGAGAGCTCGGCGAGCGACGCACCATCCTGCGTGCGGGCCTCGCGGAGTGCCGTCGCCAGGTCGGGGGCGGTGGTGCCGCGGGCGGTGTCGGTGTTCGCGCGAAACGCGTGGTACAGGATGAGGCCGAACGGAATCCACCAGATCAGGTCGTTGGTGGGCAGCGTCACGCCGAATGCCGGCGGCACCTCGCCCTTGAGCACGCCGCCGACATACCCGAGCGGTCCGAAGATCTTTCCAAGGAATCCCACGAGGACGATCGGCCAGTGGCGGAACGGATCCCGCGCGGCCGCCAGATAGCCGATCCCGTAGACGCCGACGATCATGCCGACGCACTGCCAGATGAAGGGATACGACGGCGGCTCCATTCCCGTGAGGTCGAAGAGCCAGCGGGGTGCGAGCACCGTGAGGGCGCCCCACGCCAGGTTGTAGATGCCGGCGGCCACGAGCCACCACGACATCCATGCGGGGGCGGCGAGGGCGTCGGCCCGTGCATGGGATTCAGGATGCATAGCGGTCGGGCTGGTCATCGTGGTGGGTCGGGAGGGCTTCGGGGGCGCCGGCCGCATCGCGCGACACGGAGATGCGGGGCTCCCAAAAGAGTAGTACCCTGCCCCGGGTCTGGCCGCAGGGTGCCGGCGTCGGTCGTGGCGCGCCAAAACCAGCGTGTCCGCTCCGGCAGACGGTGATGAGGCT
>DNLZ01000233.1:0-231 GCA_003488325.1 Planctomycetaceae bacterium | reverse complement strand
AGGACGGCACGGCGGGTGGCGATTCACCTGCAAGGCGTCAGGGTCGGGGCGAACTCGGGAGAGCGGAGCATGGGAAGTCCAGCGGCACGAGAACGCCCGCGGTGGCAGACATGCGCCGCGGCATGCGCGCTTGCCGGGCTGACCGTCGCAGGGTCATCCGGCACCCGGGCGGCCGACCCGGCCACGGCGGTTGCCGACGCGCCGACGGTCGCAAAGGATCGGGAGGCGGTG
>DNLZ01000236.1:484-3506 GCA_003488325.1 Planctomycetaceae bacterium | reverse complement strand
CGATCGCGCCCCGGAGGACGTCGAGCGACGCATCGCAGTGGCCTGCGGACACGGTCACGCCGCGGTCGGCGAGCAGCCTCGTCGTGGCGAAGCCGGCGTCGTGCTCCGGTGCGAGCGTGACCAGCCGCACGAGTCCGGCTCCCGCGTCGAGGATGCGCTCCATGTCGGCGACGTTCGCGGGCCGCACATGCCGGGGGTCGTGGGCACCGACGTAGCCCGGCTGCGGACTGATGAACGGGCCCTCGACGTGGAAGCCGCGGATCATCCGTGCCACGACCGGGTCGGCCTCGCGGTGCCGCACGAGCCTCGCGAGCTTGGCGCAGAGGCGTTCGACCGCATCGGTGATGACCGTGGCGAGGATGCCATCGACGCCGTCGGCGGCCAGTGCATCGCAGGCGCTGCGGCACTCCGAGAGCGCGAGGTCGTCCGCGCAGAAGTCGGTGCCGGCGTAGCCATTGACCTGCAGGTCGAAGGGGCTCATGCGAAGGACCGCGGGCGATGCGGGTGGGATCAGGGGAGTTCCCGGATGCGGAGCCGGCGGAACTCCACCGGCGCGCCCTCCGACTCGAGGCACAGGTGTCCCGAGGCTGGCACGCAGCGCGTGCCGCCCGAGACCTCGTGGCCGTTGACCCACAGTCGCACCTCCCCCTCGACGGCGCGCACGTAATAGTGGTTCCAGGCGGGCGAGCCGCGGGAGTGGGCCGCCTTCGGGAACGAGCGGCTGCCGTTGGGCGAGGTCGGCGGGAAGGGGACCATCCGCGACGTCCCCACGGGGAAGACATCGCCGTTGGTCGAGAACCAGTCACCCTTCCGCGTGCCCGACGCCTCGTACCGGGTGCGGAATCCGTGGTCGAGAATCTGCACCTCGATGCCGCCGCGCGGCAGCTGGCCCGGCTCGATCCCGAAGAACGCCTCCGGCGGCGCCCAGAGAAAGACGCCCGAGTTGCCTCCCTCGGCAAGATGCCGCCACTCGAGCGACAGTTCGAGATTCTGGAGCGACCGTTTCGTGCGGATCACACCCACCGGCTGGCCGGTGCAGTGCAGGCCGCCCTCCTTCCAGGTCCACGTGTCGTCGGCGCAATTGACCCGCTCGAAGTCGTCGGCTCCGAGGTCGCGCCAGCCGGTGCCGAAGGCGCCCGTGCCATCCGGACCCGGGACCGCCGGCTCGTCGAAGGTCACCGCGAAGGCGGGCGGCGTCGGCGATTTCGGCGCCCGTGCCGACTGCCACGCGAAGAACCTCCAGCCGCCGGCCTCGTGCCGCCAGGCCGCGAGGTAGTGAAACTCCGCCTCGACCGGTCCATCGGCCGTCTCGACCCGCAGGCGCGCCCGGCCGCTGTCGAGCGCGATTCCCGGCGCCGGAAACCGCACGATGCGTTCGAGGGGTGCGTAGGAGGTGTAGCGCGACCGGCCGGAGCGGACGAGTTCCAGGAACGACTCCTTGGTGTCGACGGTGCCGGTGGAATGGACGTAGCGCAGGTCGTCGGCGAGTCGGTCCGCGAGCGCCGTGACGTCCGCCGCGACGAGCGCCTTGATCCGTGCGTCGTCAGCCGCGAGGACGTCGGCCTCGGTGTCGGCGCCCCGCGCAGACACTCCGCGCCCGAGCACGGCCGCCATGAACATGAACATGAGCATGATGCCCGCCGCCGTGCCCCGCCACGGCGCCCTCGTCCGGAGTCCGTCTCTCCACCCTCTCATCGTGATCCCCTCGTTCACGGGTTGCGTGTGGATCGTGCCACCGCCTGCGGAGGATACCAGCGTCGACGATCGCACGTCGGCCGACGGCTCACCGGGGGCCGTCCGCCGCCGGAATGAACTCCACGGCGAGCGGCAGCAGATCGGGCTCCGCCGCGTCGGCTCGTTCCCGCGACGGGCCGCTGCCGAGCACCAGGCAGCCCACGGCCCAGGCATCGGCGATCGCGCACGACCGCGCGCGCACGATCACCTGTCGGGCGGCGTGCGTGGGCGGGCGTCCGGTGCGCGGGTCGAGCGGCGACTGGCCTGGTCGGACGGTGGATACCGCGAGCGCCTCGCCATCGGCGAGCGGGACGTCGCGCGACACCGTCGCATCGATCGTGCGCACGGCCACGCGCCAGGGCGTGCGGTCGTCACGACGACCCCAGGCACGCACCTCGCCGCCGAGTTCGACGAGGTGATCGGTCGAGCCGAGCGCGTGCAGACGTGTCCCGATCCGATCCACGGCGTGGCCCGGCGCGATGCCGGAGAGGTCGAGCCTCATCCCCGAGACGCGCATGCGGAGGGCGGGTCCGGCGGGATGCTGCGACGCGCGCGACTCCACATGCTGCATGCCGACCCTGGCGAGTGCCGCGGTGATCGCCGCGTCGGCGGGCGGTCCGACAACGGCCTCGGCCGGGCGCCAGCGCGGCGGACCGCCACCCCACACAGCCACCAGCGGCGCGACCGTGATGTCGAAGGCGCCGTCGGAGCGATCGTGGATCGCCCGCGCCACCTCCACGAGCGTGACCAGATCGGGAGCGACCGGCACCCATTCATCGGCGGGGGCGTCGCCCACGCGTGACGCATCCGAGTCGGCCCGCCACGTGCTCGCCGCCCGGTCGGTCCCGGCGAGCACCTCCTCGATCGCGCGGTGCAGGTCGGCTCGGGAGCGGCCCGCCGGCAGGCGGGCGCACTGCACCCGGTAGGTCGTGCCGAAGGCGGGCCCGATGAAGGGCGCGGGCATGGCGGACGCAGGCTCGGTCGGTCCCTCGGCTCGTGCAGGCGCGCACGCCGTCAGCAGGATGGCAGCGACAGCCCGCCACGACACGGGCCGCCTCACGCACGGACTCGGTGCCGGCAGGGACCGGGCGGTCGTCCACGCTCCGTCACGCTCGAAAAGACCCATGCAGCGATATGATACGGGCCTCACCCAGGGGTGAGGGTCGCGACGACCACGCCGCGTGCCACGACGTCACCGCGTGGTGACCGTGTGAGCACACAGCGGGTACCCGGCACGCACAGAGCACGCACAAAGTACGCGCAAAGTACGCGCAAAGTACGCGCAAAG
>DNLZ01000236.1:0-181 GCA_003488325.1 Planctomycetaceae bacterium | reverse complement strand
CGCAAAGGAGCATCTCATGGTGGTGCCACGAGCCTTCCGTTGTGCCGCGGCGAGCCCGCGCATCGGTCTGGCGCTCGCGATTGCGTTCGGCACCGCCGCCGTCCTCGGCTCCGCGGTCGCGTCCTCTGCCGCCGAGGCGACGGCCAAGGCGCCCCACGACTGGCCGCGGCTGCGCGGGGTC
>DNLZ01000388.1 GCA_003488325.1 Planctomycetaceae bacterium | reverse complement strand
TTGCGGGCAACGGATTTTGAGTCCGCCGCGTCTGCCATTCCGCCACTCCGGCGCGATCGACCACTTGGGAGGCAACGTACGCGGAAGACGAGTCGTTTACCAGTGTTCCAGGAACGGCCGCACGGCGGCGCCCGACGGTCTCGCGATTCGCCGCCGGAGGCACGACCGAGTCGCGGTCGGCGCGAAGAGGTTTTTGCCGGCCCCCTGCACCGGTGCTACACCAACGACGGATCGGCTCTGCCGAGACCCTCTCCGAGGCACCGCGCGCGGCTGCGACCGCGTCGCCCGCACCCGCCGTTTCGAACCATCCCAGGCACCGATCCCAGGCAATCGATGCACGTCGTCGTCTTCGAGGATCACGCCGTCGAGCGGCTCGGTGTGCTCGTGGCCGCCCGCCCGGCGTGCGCGCTCACGGTCGGCACGACGACACTCGTCGGCATGCTGGACACACTCGGAGTCGTGAGACCCGTGCCGCGCCGCGCGTTCGAGGCCCACGCGGCCTCGAGTCGGTCGCGTGGCGTGACGCTGTGGGGGATGCCGCCGTGGCACCCGTACGACGATCTGCCTCGGGACACGCCGGTGTTGGCCGTCAACGCGCGGCTCGTACCGACAGCACGGCATCTCGCGTTCCTTCGCACGCTCATCACCTCCGGACGATCCACGGTGGTGACGGCGGACGGCGTCGTCGCCGCCGCGGTCGTCCTGCCCGGCTCGGCCGCCGCCGGCGATCCGCTGCGGCCTTTTCTCGAGCGCCGGTCGGATGTGGCCCACGTCCTCGCCGGAAGGGATACGACGGAGCGGGGAGATGAGATCCGTCTGCTCGTCGATCCGCATGATGTCGTGACCGAGCACGAGCGGGCGATCGAGGGTGACCTCGCGGCACGCATCGACGCCGGCCGGTATGCCGAGGAGCGCCCCGGACTTCATGTCGCACCGGGTGGCCACGTCGATCGGCTCGTCGCCGTGCGACGGGGTCCCGTCGTCGTCGAGTCCGGAGCCGAGATCGGTCCCTTCGTCTGCCTCGACGGTCCGGTGTGGGTTGGGCCCCACGCGCGCATCAATCCCCATGCGTGGATTCGGCCGGGCACCTCGATCGGCCGCGGCTGTCGGGTCGGGGGCGAGGTGGAGGCGACGGTGTTCGAGCCCTTCGCCAACAAGCCGCACGAGGGGTTCGTCGGACACTCGCACGTCGGCAGCTGGGTCAATCTCGCGGCGGGCACCATCACGGGCAACCTCAAGAGCACCTACGGCGAGGTCCGCCTCCACGACCCGCGGCCGGATGGCAGCCGATCGACGGTCCACACGGGGCGACAGTTCCTCGGGGCCCTCGTCGGCGACCTTGTGCGCAGCGCCGTCGGCACGCTGCTTCCCTGCGGGGCCCGCATCGGGATGGCCGCGACGATCGGCGGCAGCGTTCCCGATCGCGTGCCGCCGTTTTTCAACATGCTCGTGGGCGGCCCCGGCGGCAGCCAGTCCACGCCCGACCAGGCCGCCACCATCCTGTCCCGGATGATGGCGCGTCGCGGCGTCCCATCGCTGCCGACCGATCTCGTGCTGCTCACCGAACTCGCCCGGGCAGGTTCCCCGGCCGCGTCCGAACCGGGTGCTACACCAAAGTCGGACGCGATCTAAGATCGGAGGGGCCGGTGGGCGCTGCTCGCCGCGGCTCCATCCCCGATCTGCACGGAGGATTTCCGGTGTCCGTCACGCCGCTTCACGACGCCTACGCGTCCGGACGATTCGGGCTGTCGTTCGAGCTCTTTCCGCCCAAGACGTCCGAGTCGGAGGCGATGATGTGGCGCACCGTCGACGAGCTCATGGCGTGGGAGCCGGCGCTCGTGACGTGCACCTACGGTGCCGGAGGCTCGACCCGCGCGAAGACGCTCGATGTCATCCGAGGTGTGCGCGACCGTCACGACGTGGCGGTCGCGAGCCACCTGACGTGCGTCGGCAGCACGGTGAGCGAGCTTCGCGACTATCTGCAGGCGGCCCGCGAGCACGGTGTGTCCGCGATCGTCGCACTGCGGGGCGATCCACCCCAGGGTGCGGCGGCCTTCACGCCCGTGGACGGCGGCCTGCGCTACGCGGCGGAACTCGTCGCCCTCATCCGCGAGACGTTTCCGGAGTTCGGCATTCTCGTGGCCGGGTATCCGGAGACGCATCAGGAAGCGGTGAGCGCCGAGGCCGACCTGGAGAACCTCAGGCGCAAGTGCGATGCCGGTGGTGACGTCGTGATCACGCAGCTCTTCTACGACAACGCCGACTTCCTGCGCTTCCGGGATGCCTGCGACCGCATCGGCATCCGGGCCCCGATCGTGCCGGGCGTGATGCCCGTCACCAACTACGCGCAGATCCGTCGCATCGCGTCGCTGTGCAAGGCGCGGCTGCCGGAGGCGTTCACGAGTTCGTTCGAGGCGGCCGGGGATGACGAGGCCGCGCAGTTCGAGGCAGGAGTGACGTTCGCGACGCGGCAGGTGCGCGAGCTCATCGACGAGGGCGTGCCCGGCATCCACTTCTACGTGCTCAACCGATCCCCAGCCACGGTTCGCGTGCTCGAGGACGTGGGGCTCTCCCGGGGCGTGCGGGGCTGAGGTGTC
>DNLZ01000244.1 GCA_003488325.1 Planctomycetaceae bacterium | reverse complement strand
TCCGGTTGCTGATGCCGCCCATGGATCTGCGTTCCGCGTGGTGCTCCGACCGAAATGCCGCTGGAGTTGCCAGAATCTACGCCAGTGCGGGCGGGTCGTCAAAGCCGGAGCGCAGCCCTGAGGCGGGTCGTGCCGGTTAGACTGCGAGGGTTCACGGACGGGTGGCAGAGCGGTTGAATGCACCGGTCTTGAAAACCGGCAGTCGCGAAAGCGGCTCGTGGGTTCGAATCCCACCCCGTCCGCCTTCGGCCCCGGGACTCCCCGTCCTTTGTTCGGCACGGGTCGTCCGAGGTGGGCGGCACGCGCGGATTCGCCCTCGTCTTCATGCGCCGGGCACCCGCCGAATCGTTGCCAAAAACAGCCGGCCTCCCTATCCTCGCGGCACCATGATCGTCGCCTGCCCGTCATGCAAGATGAGCCTGAAGATGGGCCCGGAGCACGCGGGCAAAACGGCCCGTTGTCCGGGCTGCGGCCATCGCTTCGTGCTGCCCGCCGAAGGGGCCGCAGCCGAGCCGCCGGCCGGCCAGCGGAGCTCCGATCCCGTATCTCAGACGGCGGAGCCGAAGCAGCGGTCCGGCTGGCAGGAGAAGGATCCGGCCAATCCCCACCTCGGGTTCTCGCTCCTGGTCGGGATCGGGATCATGGCCGCGATCCTCCTGCTCGGCCTCGTGCTCCGCCGCACCTACGTCTACACGATCCTCTTCGAGCGGGGCTGGGTGAACTTCGCCGAAACCTTCGTGTTCGGCTGGGGCATGTCGATCATCATCCTCAAGTTCGTGAAGCTCGGCCACCAGCGGAACGCGCTGCTGCTCGACGTCCTGCCCCGGAAGCTCGGCCGCGACATCAACCGGGGCAATGTCGGTGCGTTCATCGACCACATCTACAAGCTGCCGCACCGGCTGCGCGACAGCCTGATGGTGAACCGCATCCGCAAGGCACTCGAGCTGTTCGAGGTGCGGCCGAGCACCGGCGACGTGGCCCACATGCTGTCGACGCAATCCGACATCGACTCCATCCGGGTCGCCGGCAGCTACTCGCTCATCAAGGTGTTCATCTGGGCGATCCCGATCCTCGGGTTTCTCGGGACGGTGATCGGGGTGAGTGCGGCGGTGGGTGGCTTCACGGGCACGCTCGAAAATTCCAGTGACATCGGTGCGCTCAAGGAAGGGCTCAAGAGCATCACCTCCGGCCTCGGCACGGCCTTCGACACGACGCTCGTCGCGCTCGCGATGGCGATGTTCCTCACGTTCCCCGTGAGCGGTCTGCAGAAGTACGAGGGGGACATCCTCGGCCAGGTGGACGAATACACGAACGAGAACCTCCTCCGCCGGCTCGATGACGAGCGCGACGGCGGCGCGGCGCGGGGGCTGGAGGGGGGTCGCGGCGAGGTCGCGCGGGCGATCGAGGCGGCCCTCGCCCCGCACCGCGCGCAGCTCGAGGCCTGGACGGAATCGGTGCGCTCCCTCGGCACCGACGTCGCGCGGCAGGTGCGGCAGGGCTGGGACGACGTCAATGCACGGCTCGTCGAGGAGCACACGCGGCAGGCGGCCCGCGTGGGGGAGATCGACGGACTGGTCACCGCGTCCCGGGAGGGCCTGGCCCGGGTCGTCGCCGACGCACGGGCCGCCCGTCAGGACGCGGGGGAGGCGATGCGTGAGGCGGCGGTGAGCGTGCAGGCGTACACGGCATCCCTCGAACGTGGCCTCGCCGGCCTCTCCGCCGCCCTCGAGAAGCTCGGGGAGCAGCGGATCATCGAGGTCCACCACCGTCCGAGGTGGAGCCTGTTCGGGAACGGCCGGAAGCGGTAGCCATGGCAGGCCGACGCAAGCCCCGCAAGCAGGAAGTGTCGCTGTTCCCGTTCCTCGACATCCTCGCCTGCGTGATCGGCAACCTGATTCTCATCATCACGACGGTCGTGCTCGAGCAGGTCGACACGAAGCCGGTCGCCGAGGCCGCACGCCTCGAGGAGGTGAAGGAGGAGACGGAGCGCGAGCAGGCGCGTGTCGTCGAACTGGAACAGCAGCTCGACGCGCTGCGGGAGCGGTCGAGCACGGCCACGGCGGCGCTCGACGCGGTCCGTCGCAAGATCGAGGAGGCGAAGGCGCGGAAGCAGGCGGCCGAGGCCCGGGTGAAGCCGCCGCCTCAGGCACCGCCCGAGACGCCGACCGACCTGGCGCGACTGGAGGCCGAGCGCGCACGGATCGAGGAGGAAATCAAGAAAGTCGAGCAGGAGATCGTCGAACGCCAGCGGCCACCGGAGCAGATGATCGCGGTGCTGCCCGGCGGGGCCGGGAACGGCCCGCGTCGCGGTGTTTTCGTGGAGGCTGCCAAGGATGGGCTCGTGATCCACGAGGGGGACGAGCCGTGGAACGTGCCGACCGCCTCGATCGGCGCGGATCCGCGATTCAAGGCCCTGCTCGACGGGGTCAAGGGAGACGCCGACTCCATCGTGACGTTCCTCGTGCGTCCCGATGGCCTGTCGTCGCTGGGTGCGGGTCAGAGGGTCGCGCAGGCGGCGGGTGTGCGGTCGGGCCGCGTGCCGCTGCCGGGTGGTGGCGCCCTCGACCTGTCAGGTGCCCGGGACACCGGGACGAAAGGGGACTGAGCGCGATGGCGAGACGCAAGAGCCGCACGTCCGCAACCGGCGGCAACATGGATTCGATGCTCGACACGTTGACCAATGTGGTCGGCATCCTCGTGATCGTGCTGGTGGCGGTGCAGCTCTCGAGCCAGGAGGCCGCCAGCCGGATCGCCGAAGAGCTCGAGAAAATCGATCCGGCGGAGGTCGCACGGCTCCAGGAGCAGGCCGAGGATGCGCGCACGCGGGCAGAGGCGGCCGCTGAGGCGCTGCGCGTGCAACGGCAGGCCGTGCTCAATCCGCGCGAGGAACTCGCCCGACTCGAGGTGGCACTCGAGATCGAGAACGACCTGGCGGCGCAGGCCGCGGCCCGTGCCGCGGCGCTCGAGAAAGAGCGCGAGGCGGCCGATGCGACCATGCGGAAAGCCGTCGAGGAACGGGCCCGCCGCGAGGAGGCGAGGAAACAGGCCGAGGAGAGGCTCGCGAAGGCGCGCGAGACGCTCGAGAAACTGCCCCGGCTCCAGGCGCCGCCGGCAAAGGAGGTGCGCCTGCCCGATCCGCGGCCGGCACCGGCGAAGGTGAAGCATCTCCACGTCCTTTGTCGGGAGGCACGGATCTGGGTCGTCGACATCGAGGCGCTCCAGGAGAAGGCGCAGAAGCGTGCGGACTTCGTCGTCAAATCGAAAAAGCTCGATCCTGACGGCGATGGCTGGATTTCCGACGGCGAGGCCTTCGTCTCCGAGTTCAACAAGGCACCCGTCAAGAGTGGTGACTTCACCATGACGCTCGTCGTGGTCGGCAATCGCACCCCCTATCTCGTGCTCGAGCGGACCAAAGGAGAGGCTCCCGACGACACGATCAAGGGCAGCGGCGACCTCGCACGCATCCTCCGCCGCCTCGAACCGGAGTCCCACATCGTCCGCTTCTTCGTCTGGCCGGACAGTTTCGAGGCGTACCTCCAGGTGCGCACGTTCACGGGCGAGCGGGGCTATGCCGCCGGTTGGGAGCCCATGGGCAGCCCCGACGAGCACAGGATCCCACTGGGGAAATACCAGATCGGCGAGAAGCCCCCTCCGCCGGCGCCGCCGGCTCCCGGCACGAAGCCACCTCCAGCCCCTCCGCCCCCGAACCTCGTCGATTGAACGCGTGCAGGATGCGGCGTCGTCCCCCGAGACTGGAATTCGGCTGCGTCAGGCTCCGCCCGAGATCTCGTAGCCCTTGCGGCTTTCGCGGGCGAGGAAGGCGTTGGCCTGGGCGTCGCCGACGATCTCGCGTCGCACCGGATCCCAGGCGAGCGGCCGACCGAGTCGCATGGCGATGTTGGCCAGGTGGCAGATTTCCAGCATCCGGTTGTGCGACCAGACGTCCGAGATGGGCTGCTTGCGCGACCGCATCGCGTCCACGAAGTTGGCGGTGTGGTTCGCGCTCACCGGCCCGCCGTAGACCGCCTCGATCGCCCCGTCGGGCAGCGGATGGTCCTTGAGCGCCTCCACCGGCGCACCGGTGATCTTCCCGCGATTGACGAAGAACCGGCCCTCGGTGCCCTCGAAGAGGATGCC
>DNLZ01000159.1:679-3332 GCA_003488325.1 Planctomycetaceae bacterium | reverse complement strand
AGCGAACGTCCGGTGACGGGGCGTGGGCTCCCCCGACCTACGCGACGGGTAACTTCACAATGCGTTGCAAAACTGCAAAAGTCGAAGCTAGCGCTTGCTCGGCTTCTGCTTCGCGGCCCAGGCGGTGTAGAGCTGCTCGGGCGTGCTCTTGAATACCGACCCGAAGGCGTCGGGAAAGGGCATGCCGGCATCGAGCGCCGCGACGAGTTTCGCCAGTCGTGCCGGCGGCGCGAACGATGTGGCGAAGTTGCCGGCCGCCACGGCGACCGCCGCCGGATCGGCGTGGCCGCCGAGGAAGTCGGCCGTCGAGCCGATGGTCGCGACGGCAGTGCCGGCGTCCCGCTTCCAATCCTTGGCCAGCGCCGCCTTCGGAGCGAGTCGCACGGCGAGCGATCGCGCGGCGCCCCGGGCGAACCAGTCCGGGACGGATCGGGCCATGAATGCGGCCGCCGCGATCTGTTCCGCGAGCTGGAGGTCGAGATCGGCGTCGTCACTGCTGCTCGACGCGAGCACCGCCGCATAGACGACGTCACCCGCGACGCCCGCATGGCCCGTGATGCCGCGGGGGCGTTCCTTCCCCACGATCTCCTGCCAGAAGGCGCTGTAGTCGTACGCCTTGCCGAACAGGTAGACGACCACGCCTCCCTTCAGCAGCGGGCCGTCGCCCTCGATGATCAGGTCCCGCAGTTTGTCCTCGAGCCGTTCGCTCCGGTCGGCCATGTCGACGAGCCGCTCCGCCGGCAGATTGCCCAGCACGGTCACGCGACGACGCGCGGCGACCGTCGGGCTCTCGTCGGGGATCGCCTGCCTCCAGACCGGCCCTGCGGCCTTCGCACGTGTCTTCAGCAACTCGGCGTCTCCGAGCGCACGAGAACGACCTGCGGCCGCCACCGCCTCGAGCGGGTCATCCGGCCCCAGCATGTCGAGCGTCGCGCCCTGGTCGATCCACTTCTCGATCGCGGCGATCACGTCGGACGGCAGCGGGTCGCGTCCGAGGGGCATGCGGTCTCCCTCCTCGGCCGTGCCGCGGAGCTTCTGCACGATCAGGCTCCCCTTGCCGTTGGACGCCGTCACGGCGGGGCCGTTGCGTCCGCCCCGCATCAGCCGCTGGAACGAGGTGAGCCTCAGGTTGCCCTCCGGATCGGTGTCGGAGTGACAGTTGCCGCACTGCTCGACGAGGATCGTCGCGATGTCCGATGCGAACGACACGTCACCCGGCTTGAGCGCGGGCTTGGGCGCCGCGGCGGGCATCGCCGCGACGACCGCACCCCGCGCGAGGAGGTCGAGTGCGACGGTGGGATCCGGCGCGTCGCAGCCCGCGCCCCCGTCGATCCAACGCTGGAGAAGCCCGACCTCCGCGGGCGACACCTTCGCCCCACCACGCGGCATGTCGCCGCTCAGGATCACCTCGAGCAGGCGGCTCGCGTTGGCGGCACCCCGCTGCACCATGCCGGAGCGCATGAGCATGTCGTAGGACGCCATCTGGAAGTTGCCCTTCCGGCCGGCGACGTGGCACCCTCCGCACTTCGCGACGAGCAGGGGGGCGATCTCCCGAGAGAAACTCACGGTGCCTTTCGCCTGCTGCGCCGAGGCGGACTCCCCGCCGGACGCGGCGACGAGCAGCGCGGCGCATCCAAACAGCCGCGCGAGCCGCTTCCGTCCATCCCACGCCCTGGCCATCTGCGTAGCCCCTGTCTTGAGGTTCATGGACCACCTGTCACCGTGCGCCACCAGACTCCGCAGGCGAAGGCCACGACGGCCACCGCCGGGATCAGCGACATCGCAGCATAGATCGCCCACCACGGCACTGTCACGCCCGCACGGCCCGTCCGCACCGGATGCATCATGGCTCCGGCGGGCCCAGCGCCCGGGGCGGCCGGATCCTCTTCCCCCACGAGGCCTTTCCCCGGCCGTTCGAGCATGGCGAGCGACTGCTCCACCTCACGGCTCTCGAAGGCGGGGCGTTCGGCCTGAGGTTCCGCAGGTACGACGACCCGGGTTTCGCACCGCGGACAGCTCACGCTCCCACCCGCCCAGCGCGTGGGGACGTGAAGTCGGGCGCGGCATCGGGTGCAGCGAAACGCGATCGCCATCGTTCAGGCACCGCGGGATTCCACGGAACCGCGGTCGCGTCTCCGCCGTCGGGGACGCCTGCGTCGCGGAGGAGGGGGCGGGGGCGGGGCGAGTGCCGTGACGGCCGTCAGAACGGTGGTCGCCACCAGGGACGTGAGCCACGCCGCCCCGATGACGAGCGCCGTCCAGTCGCATACGCGGGCCGCGGGCCGGTCGTCCAACGCCCGCAGCAGCCCGCCCAGGCCGACGATGACCGAAAGCACGACCGGGAGCAGGAGCAGGACGACGAGCGCGGCGACGAGCAGGCCGCGGCACCAGTCGGGAGGCGAGGGGGCGGATCGCCACCGGGTGAGAGGATCGTCGTCGAACCCTTCATCGGGATGCCGGTCGTGACGAGGCATGAGGGATCCGGAAGGGCGGACGAACCGGGCGGTGTGGAACCGCGGCAGCGAACCGTGGATGTCGTGTCGGAAACCGGAGTGTCGGTGTGCCGAGGGGGCCCGGTCAAGGAGGAGCCGGCCGCCATGATGAAACCGGGTTCCGTGCAAACGGCGCGAGGCCGCTACGATCACGGCATGGG
>DNLZ01000159.1:0-302 GCA_003488325.1 Planctomycetaceae bacterium | reverse complement strand
TCGCGTGGCCGCCTCGTGCGTTTCTCGCTCGCAGGCACGTTTTCCCTCTGCCTCGCGGTCCAGACCCTGGCCGACCGGGTCGAACTCGACGACGGGCGGGTGCTCGAGGGAAGCTTCGCGATGCTTGCCGGCGTGGTGGTCGACCCGCTCGCGGAACCCGAGGCGCCGGCCGTGGGGCCGGTTCTCGTCTGTGACGATGGCCTCACCCGCACCATGGTGCCGAAGCGGCGCGTCGTCGCGACGGAGCGCGTCCCCGCCGACCTCGGCATGGAGCGACTCGTCATCCCGCAGCGGGTCGCGGA
>DNLZ01000135.1 GCA_003488325.1 Planctomycetaceae bacterium | reverse complement strand
CGTCGAGGTCGTTGGTCGGCTCGTCGAGCACGATCACGTTGGCGGGCTTGGCGAAGTGCCGCGCGAGCAGCACGCGCTGACGTTCCCCGCCGGAGAGAAACTTCACCGGCAGCCGGGCCCGCTCGGGCGAGAACAGGAAATCCTGCAGGTAGCCGATGATGTGCCGCGGCGTGCCGTCGATGCGGACGGTGTCCGACCCGTCACTCACGTTGTCGGCCACGGTCGCCTCGTCGTCGAGGTGGTCGCGGAGCTGGTCGAAGAAGGCCACCTGCAGGTTCGTGCCGAGCCGCACCGACCCCTCCGAGGGCGCGAGGTCGCCGAGGAGCACCCGCAGCAGCGTCGTCTTGCCCGCGCCGTTGGGACCCACGATGCCGATCCGGTCGCCGCGCATCACGGTGGTGGTCACGCGCCGGAGGACGGGGCGAGACTCGCGGTGGAACGACACACCGTCGAGGTCGGCCACGAGCATGCCGCTCCGCTGCCCCTCCTGGATGCGGAGCTTCGTCGTGCCGGTGCGGGTGCGCCGCTCGGCCCGCTCGCGCCGCATGCGTTCGAGCGCCCGCACGCGGCCCTCGTTGCGGGTCCGCCGGGCCTTGATCCCGGTGCGGATCCATGCCTCCTCCTGGGCGAGCTTCCGGTCGAAGAGCGCGTCGTGCTTCTCCTCGGCGGCCAGGGCCGCCGCCTTGCGGACGAGGAACTGATCGTAGTCGCACGACCAATCGAAGATCCGGCCCCGGTCGATCTCGAGAATGCGGCTGGCCATGCGACGCAGGAAGGCCCGGTCATGCGTGACGAACATGAGCGTGCCCTTCCAGCGTTCGAGGAAGGCCTCGAGCCACTCGATCGCGTCGATGTCCAGGTGGTTGGTCGGCTCGTCGAGCAGGAGGAGGTCGGGGGAGGTCACGAGCGCGCGGGCCAGCAGCACCCGCCGCTTCATGCCCGACGAGAGCGCCGTGAATGCGGCCGTGCCGTCGAGGTCCATGCGCGAGAGGATCTGTGACACCGCATGCTGCCGCCGCCAGCCGAGGTCGTGATCGTCGCCCGTGGCATCCTCGCCCGGGGCGACGGACCAGCCCGCCGCCACGACCTCTCCGACCGTGCCGACGATGTCGCGAGGCACGTCCTGCGGCAGGAGCGCGACCGTCGTCTGCGGGGCTCGGCTCACCTCGCCGTCATCGGGCGTGACGAGCCCGGCGATGACGCGCATGAGCGTGGTCTTGCCGGCACCGTTGCGGCCGAGCAGGCCGATCCGTTCGCCGGCTGCGACGTGGCACGACACCCCGTCGAGCAGGGCCGGCCCGCGGAAGCGCACGTGCAGATCGCGCAGGCTCATGAGCGACATGGGGCGGATGCATCCGTCGGGGACCGGTGTCGACGCCATCCTAGTGGAGGTAGACTGGGCGGGCGTTCCGTAGCACGCTCGCCAGCGTCGTTCCGCACGGCCACCCACCCGGAGCTGAGCGCATCATGCCGACTCGTTCATGCGTGCCTCTCGTCACCGCATGCCTGCTCGCGACCGGCTGGCCCGCGATCCGGGCGGAGATACCCCGGCCCGACGACGCGCCGCGGCCGCTGTCGCCGCAGGACGCGCTCGCCACGTTCCGCGTCCCGGCGGGACTGCGGGTGGAGCTCATCGCGGCCGAGCCGCTCATCCACGAGCCGTCGGGGGTGTGCTGGGACGCCCGCGGCCGGCTCTACGTGTCGGAACTCCACGGCTACAACCTCGAGGGTCAGTTCGACATCGAGGAACTCAACAAGACCGGTGAGCTCGACATGGAGGTGCGGCGGATCGCCGCGCCGCCGGAGGCCAAGGCGAAGGCGGATGCCGAGACCTACGGCACGGTGAAGCTCCTCACCGACGGCGACGGCGACGGCACGATGGACGCCGTCAGCGTCTTCGCCGACCGCCTGCCGGCCTGCTACGGCATCTGCCCCGCCCGCGACGGGGTCATCGCCGTGGCCGCGCCACAGATCATCTTCCTCGCCGACCGCGACGGCGACGGAGTGGCGGAGGTGCGCGAGGTGCTCTACGAAGGCTTCCCGGTCGGCATCCTCGAGCGCAACATCAACCAGCCGCAGTGGGGCCACGACGACTGGATCTACGTCGGCGCGGGGGCCGGCGGCGGCCGGATCACCGGCCCCCGCCTCGCGACGCCGGTCGAACTGCCGGCGAGCGATTTTCGATTCAAGGCCGACGGCACCGCGATCGAGCCGCTCGTGGGCCGCACCCACACGTTCGGCCTCACGCTTACCGACCGCGACGAGCGGATCGTGATCTCCACGACGCGCGCGGGCATCCTCACCGCGCCGGTGCCCTGGCGCTCGTTGGCCCGCAATCCCGACTACGCGATCGGCACCGTGCAGCAGCCGCTGGGCGGCGACCGTGCCTACCCCACGAGCCCGCCGCACCCGTGGCGCACGAAGCGGGAGCAGCACGCCGACTTCTCGAGGTATTACCGCGACCGCTACGGCATCGCCGAGTCGGCCGCCAACGGCTACTTCACGTCGGCCTGTGGTCCCTTCCATTACGACGACACCGCGCTGCCGGGGCTCGCCGGTCAGCTCTTCGCCTGCGAGCCCGCGCAGAACCTCGTCACCCGCGGCAGGCTCGTGCGATCCGACGGCCGGGTCGAGCTCGAGCGGCTGCCCGAGGAGGCAGCGAGCGAGTTCCTCACGTCGAGCGACGTCTGGTTCCACGCGATGGCGCTCGCCCACACGCCGGAGGGTGGCATCGCGGTGGTCGACTTCTACCGGGAGATCATCGAGGACTACTCGGCGATCCCGCGCTACCTGCAGCAGCAGTACGGCCTCGACCACGGCAAGGACCGCGGCCGGATCTGGAGGATCGTTCCGGAGAATCCGCCGCATCGCGTGGACACGGACCTGGCCGACTTTTCCACCGACCGCCTCGTGGCCGAGCTCGCGAGCGAGCGGTTCTGGCGGCGGCAGACGGCGCGGCGGCTGCTCGTGGAGCGCGGCGCGACCGCGGCGGCG
>DNLZ01000393.1 GCA_003488325.1 Planctomycetaceae bacterium | reverse complement strand
TCCAATACAAGCAGCCGCGATCTGCCATCGAGATCGGCAGTGGCACACAACTCGTCACGGCCGGCGACGTCACGATCGCGAGCGAGGCGACCGCCAATGCTACCGGGCAGGCGATCTGGTCGGTGCTCGCCGACTGGCTGGTCAAAAAGGCGGCGGGCTTGCAGACGCAGCAGGGCTTCGGCTTCGCCGCCGGCTTCAGCTACGCCGATGCGGCGGCGACCGCACTGGTGGCGGAGAACGCCCAGATCACCGCGGGCGGCAGGGTGGCGATCACGACCGCCGTGAACAGCAGTGCCCAGATGAAGTCCATGGTCATCCTCAATGAGGGGCTGCAGCAGACGAATCCGAACAACATCGAGGTCGCGTATGCGGGAGCGACAACGAAGGCGACCAGTCGTGTCACCGTGGCGGCCGGTGCCACCGTCGCCGCCCAGAAGAACGTGGACATTCACGCATCCGCGACCAGCGCGACGGGCGTCAAACCCAAGACTGCGTCGTATCGGGATGGCATGGCAGGCGTCACCGTCGGCACCGGCTTCACCGAGGGCGTCGTCGAGGTGATCGTCGGTGGGTCGATCATCGCGGGACAGGTCAGCGTGCCCGCACCGCTCACGTTCAATCCGGCGCTCACGGTCGATTTCGCCGGGCGCTCGCTCATCTTCCCGGGCGACGTCGGATTTCGCACGGGCGACGAGGTGATCTATTCGACCGGCGTCGGCGCGGCGATTCCGGGGCTCGTCGACGGCACACGCTACTTTGCCATCGTCGATCCCGCGCAGCCGACACGGCTGCGGCTCGCCGCCTCCGCCGCGGACGCTTCGGCGGGCCGGGCGATCGACCTTGGGGCAGGCTATCCCACGCTCACCACAGCCAAGGGCACGCTGCCGATCGTCTCGATCGATGCCGGTGCGAGTGACACGCTGTGGTTCGGGTTCGACCGGTGGCCGGACGGTTCACCGCTCTTCACCACCGGCGACACCGTGCAGTACCGGGCGCTCGCGGGCCACTCGATAGGCCAGACCGATGCCGCGGGCCAGCTGCTCGGCGCCCTGCCCGACGGCACCTACCGCGTCGAGGTGGTGCCTGGCAATCGCGGCGACGTGGGGCTGCGCATCCGCCTGCTGGATGCGCATGGCGGGCGGGTGCATCTCGATACCAGTCCGCAGTTCGTGACCGACTCGGGTGCCATCTGCCGGGTGGATTCGTTCGACGCGGATGCCGCGACGGTGACTTTCATCGGCGCCGGTGGCGGTGGCTCGGCCGTGCCCGGGCAGCAGGTGCCGCTCACGAACGGCCAGCGGATCCGCTACGTGCAGGCGTTCGGAATGCTCGTTCCGGGGCTCGTCGACGGACGCGACTACTACGCCGTGGTCGATCCGGCCGCACCGGGCGTGATCCAGCTGGCCGAGTCGGAGCCGCAGGCACAGGCGGCGAATCCGGCGATCCAGAACGCTGCCCCCACGCTCGAGACGCAGGATGCCGACCCCGCGCGGCGTCGCACGATCGCGATCGGAGACGTGCAGCCCGGAACAGGGCTCGTCTTCGGCACGGATCCGCAGCTCCCGGCCGGGACGCCGGTGACATACCGCGCGGTGCCCGGCAAGCCCGTCGATGGACTCGTCGACGGGGTGACCTACTACGCCTATCCGCAGGTGAATCCGTACTTCGAGCCGAACTTTCCGCAATACGTGGTGGGCCTCCGGAACGCTGCCGATCCGTCGGCGCCGCTGATCGAGCATCAGCTGCTCCAGTCGTTGTCGGCCGGCGGCACCGACTTCGTGATCAATGGCATCGATGCCTCGGCCGGCGCCTTGTCGCTCGCCCTTCCGCAGCGGGCTCCCGCGGTGTCCGCGGACTCGTCACAGCTCGTCGGCGGCGCCGCCGTGATCGCGGCCGTGCCGCCGGGCTCGCCGCAGCTGTGGACGAACGCGACCGGCGGCACGTTCCTGATCAGCCTGCCCAACGGCGCCGCCCGCGCGCTCACCGCGCCCATTCCCTTCTCGGCGACTGCTTCCGCGGTGGCACAGGCGATCAACGCAGTGGGTATTCCGGGCATCAGCGTGGCCACGGCGTACGGACGCGGACGATCCGCTTCCCCCTGGACGCTCGTGGGCAGCGGGCTGGATGACCTCGTCTTCGATTGGACGGCCTTGAACGCCGGCGCCGCGGTGTGGTCACGGCTCGCGGTCGACGGGCTCGAGGCGGTCTCGACGACGGCCACGGGCGGCACGTTCACGCTCACGCTTGACGTGGCGGGCACATCCCGCACCACGGCGCCGTTGCGGGTCGGCGCGTCGGCGACGGAGGTACGGTCGGCACTCAACGCGATTCCAGGCGCGCTGGCCGGCATGGTCACGGGCTCGGGCACGGCCACGGATCCCTGGCTGATCGGGTCGCGGGTGCAGCCGCTGCGCACGGGCGACGCGGTGGTCTTTCGTGATGCGTGGGGCTCGGCGAGTCCCGGACTCCTCGACGGCCAGACCTTCTACGCCGTCGTCGCCCCCATCGGGGAGCAGGGTCGGGATGATTCGGTCGTGATTCGCCTGGCTGCGACCCGCGACGCCGCGCTCGTGCCGAATCCGTCCCCGGTGCCCTTGGCGACGACGCTCGCGTTCGAGCCGGCGGCAACGCAGGTCATGGCCGGGGCGGGCCACACCCTCACGTCCAGGGTGGCCGCGACGGGCATCAATCTTGCGGTGTCGCTCGACTCCACCGATTCGCAGACGGCAAAGTCCGCAAACGGCTCGGCACCGGACTGGTTGGATGTGTTGACACGAGGGGATTACAAGCTTGTGGCGGCGATATCCACCTTGCAGGACTGGAAATCCTCTAACTCGGCGGCGGAAAGGACTGCCGAGGGGCGGATTCGCGACAAACTCGGAGCCCAGCAGGCGAATCCCTGGGTAACCGGCTCGGCCTCCACTTCCTATCTCAAGGTCAACAATACCGCGCGAGTGGTCGTCGAGTCGACGGCCACCCTGCGCACGATCGGTTCGGTGACCATCACGTCGGGCATCGTCGAACGGCTGTCCAGTTCGGTCGATGCGACGGTATCAAAGCCGACCGAGGGTACGTTCGCCGCGGCCGTGGCCGTGGACATCGTCAGCGTGTCGAACACGTCTCACGCGACGGTCGAATCCGGAGCGCGCGTCACCGGCGGCCGCGGGGTCACCGTGCACGCCCAGACGGCGTACCCGTGGGCGGGCGCATGGCTCTCTCCGCTCCGGAAAGGAGAGTGGCTCTCGCGTTCCGCGAGGGATGACGTTGACGATTGGACGACGGCTCTCGACGTTCTCGCGCAGACGTTGGAGAACGCGGCGGGTGTCCTCGGGCAGGGGGCCTGGCAGAATCTGCTCGTCTCC
>DNLZ01000390.1:2793-3194 GCA_003488325.1 Planctomycetaceae bacterium | reverse complement strand
CCGAGCCGGGAGGCGAGCCCACGACGGGGACGTAGCTCAATTGGGAGAGCACCGCCTTTGCAAGGCGGGGGTTGTGGGTTCGATCCCCATCGTCTCCATAGATGCATGACGACCGCGACTGCCGTCTCCGCTCGGCATCGGCGGCGACGAAGGGTGGCGATCGACGATCGGCCCTAGGCAATGCCGCGGGCTTCTTGAATACTGCCTGTCCCGCCCCGCGATCCTCCCTCCGGTGCCGGCTTCGCCGGCGAATCCAGCATGTCCTCCGCGCCCGCAGTCCAGCCGGCCGCCACCGCGTCCCGCCGCACCGACATCCGCAACGTGGCGATCATCGCCCACGTCGACCACGGCAAGACGACGCTCGTGGACTGCCTGCTCCGGCAGAGCGGGCAGTTCCGCGC
>DNLZ01000390.1:437-2373 GCA_003488325.1 Planctomycetaceae bacterium | reverse complement strand
ACGAAGATCAACATCATCGACACGCCGGGCCACGCCGACTTCGGCGGCGAGGTGGAGCGGGTGCTGCGGATGGCGGACGGCGCCCTCGTGCTCGTCGATGCCGCCGAGGGGCCGATGCCGCAGACGCGGTTCGTGCTCTCGAAGGCGCTCGAATGCCGCCTGAGACCCGTGGTGGTCGTCAACAAGATCGACCGCCCCGACGCGCGGCCGCACGAGGTGCTCGACGAGGTGCTCGGGCTATTTCTCGAACTCGGCGCCGACGACGACCTCGCCGACTTCCCGTTCGTCTACGCCTCCGCGCGGGAGGGGTTCGCCTCGCACGATCCCGCGGTCCGCGAAGGCACCATGGCACCGCTGCTCGACCTCGTCCTCGCGAAGATCCCGGGGCCGCTCGTCGACGAGGCCGCCCCGCTGCGGATGCTCGTGACGACCCTCGATTGGTCGGACTACGTGGGACGCATCGCGATCGGACGCGTGGAGTCGGGCGTGCTCCGCAAGGGTGCGACGCTCGCACGGTCCACCGCGGCGGGCGGGCTCGTCCCGGCCCGCGCCGTGGCCGTGCAGGTCTTCGACAAGCTCGGGCGGCTCGACGTGGAGGAGGCGACGGCGGGCGACATCGCGGCCGTCAGCGGCATCGAGGACGTGGAGATCGGCGACACGATCTGTGATCCCGGGGACGCGCGGCCGCTGCCGAGGCTCTCGGTGGACGAGCCGACGCTGTCGATGGTGTTCGGCATCAACACCTCGCCGCTGGCCGGCCGCTCCGGGAAGTTCCTCACGACCCGGCACCTCCGCGACCGGCTCGCCCGGGAGCTGGAGAAAAACGTGGCCCTGCGGGTCGAGCCGATCGAGGGCACCGAGCAATTCGCGGTCTCCGGCCGCGGCCTGCTCCACCTGTCGGTGCTCATCGAGACGATGCGTCGCGAGGGCTTCGAGATCTCGGTCGGCAAGCCGAAGGTGATCCTGCGCCGCGAGGGCGGCGCCACGTTCGAGCCGTTCGAGACGCTCGTCGTGGAGGTGCCACAGGACCGCTTCGGTCCGGTGATGGAACTCGTCGGCGGTCGTCGCGGGCAGCTCGGCCACATGGGCAGTCGCGGCGAGTTCGTGCACGCCGTCTTCTCGATTCCGGCGCGCGGGCTGATCGGCCTCCGCACGCGCGTCCTCAACGCGACGCAGGGCACGGCGATCATGCATCATCGCTTCGAGGCCTGGAGGCCGCTCGAAGGGGAGGTGGCGGGCCGGGCCAACGGCGTGCTCGTGTCGATGGTGCCGGGCAGGGCGGTCGCATTCGGGCTTGACGGCCTGCAGGAGCGGGCCGACCTCTTCATCGAGCCCGGCGACGACGTCTACGAGGGGATGATCGTGGGCGAGAACGCCCGCAGCGAGGACATGACGGTGAACCCGACGAAGGAAAAGAAGCTCACCAACATGCGGGCCAGCGGCAGCGACCGCAACATCCTGCTCAAGCCCCCGCGACGCATGTCGCTCGAGGAGGCGCTCGAGTACATCGAGGAGGACGAACTCGTCGAGGTGACGCCGGCCGTCGTCCGCCTGCGGAAGATCCTGCTGGCGGAGCATGAGCGGCGCAAGCAGTCACGGGCCAAATCGACGGCGCCGTGAAACGTGGCGTGTCGCAGGGTCGAACGCGTCGTCCGGCCCGGGCCCACGGGCGTCACATGTCGAAGAAGCTGCGGATCCGCCCGAGCAGGGCGGGGGTTTCGGGCGTTTGCGCCGGTGCACCGGCGGCCGCCCTCAGGCGGCCGCCCACCCGCTCGCACAGCGTGCGACCGAGTTCCTCGACGAGCGACGGCCGGTCCTGAAGCAGCCCGGCGAAGACCGGCTTGGCCACCTCGAGGAGCCGCGACTCCTCGACGGCCGTGACGGTCGCCGAACGGGGCTCGCCGGTCATGAGGGACATCTCGCCGAAGAAGTCGCC
>DNLZ01000390.1:0-139 GCA_003488325.1 Planctomycetaceae bacterium | reverse complement strand
ACATCTCGCCGAAGAAGTCGCCCGCGGTGAGCGTGGCCAGCACCGCGGGCGGGCCGGCGGCATCCGCGACCGTCACCTCCAATCGCCCCGCCATGATCACGAAGAGGCTCGCGCCCGGATCGCCCTGGCGGATCACCGG
>DNLZ01000136.1:17290-17775 GCA_003488325.1 Planctomycetaceae bacterium | reverse complement strand
GGTACGGGGGCAGCCTGTCGCCGGAGCGACGGTCGTGATGCATCATGCCGAGGGCCGTGCTTCGGCGATCGGCACGACGGATGCGGAGGGACGGTTCACGTTGACCACGTACCAAAAAGACGACGGCGCGCCTGCCGGCCAGTATCGGGTGACCGTCGCGAAGAACGACACGACGGAGGTCGAGCCGGGTGTGCTCGCGCCACTGTCGGCAGAGCCAACCCGGCCGACGATCCCCCCCTCGTACGGCAACCCCGACACCTCAGGGCTGACTTGCGAGATTCCACCGGACGGAAACACCGAGATTCGCGTCGATTTGAAGTAGGTTCCCTGGGTCATGGGAGCCCGTGTCATGGCACGTCGCACTCCAGTCCGTGCGCGGCCCTCGGTGAGGCCGCCGCGGGCGGCGGCCGGTCGCAAGGACGCATGGCGGGTCCGTCATGTTGCCGTGTGGCTTGGGATCATATTCGTATCCACCGTGTCGCTCG
>DNLZ01000136.1:8683-16921 GCA_003488325.1 Planctomycetaceae bacterium | reverse complement strand
TTGCACTGCTGGCGGCAGCCACTCAGGACCGCGCTGCCATTCCCGTGTTGCTCCGGCTGTTCAACGAGAACGACCGGGATGTCCCGGTGATCCGGGCACTGACGGCGCTCGGCATGGTCGCCGATGACCCCGAAGAAACGCTGTACTGGCTCGACCGTTGGCATCATGCCGCCCCGGATGATCTTCGACCGATCCGGCTGGCACTCGAAGTCTCCTCTCGCACGGGTCGGTTCGACGCAGTCATCCGCTGGGGAGACAAGCTCCTCGAAATGGAGCGGGATCCCGTCCCGGTTCTCGAGCGACTGGTAACGGCCGAGTTGGCGTTGGGCAGGTCCGACGACGCGATCCGCCATGCGCGGCAACTGCTTGCACGTGGAGGAACGACGGATATTCGCCTCGTCCTCCTCGCGCGGAGTCTGTTTGCCTGTGGCCGCGACGCGGAGGCGATGGGCGTGCTGGAACCGCTCTGTCGGCGAGATCCGCCCGACGTTGTCGCCATCGGACTCTGTGCTCCTCAGTTGGCGACGAGAGAGGGCCCGCAGCGGGTGATCTCGATGCTCCGCGACGCTCTGGCGGTGGAACATGACCGGCGATCCGGGCAGACGGCGCGGTTCGAACTGGCCCGTCTGCTGCGTGCGCAGGGGGATCGATCGGATGCGGAGCACGTCATGGGAGAATGGCAACGAATCGAGGAAGCCGACGCCGCCGCCCGTGACGCCTACCAGCGTCCCCATGACGCCGCACTGGCACGAAAGGCCGCAGCCCTGCTCACTGCGACGGGTCAGGCTACCGCTTCGGCGACGCTGCTCGCCGACCTCGTGACGGACGTTCCGGACCAGCGCACGGAAGCTCGCGTGCAGGGGCGTGGCCTCGGGTCAGATGCCGACCGAGTCGATCGCACTGAAACGAGTGAGTCGCGATTCGACGATGTGACGATCGAGTCCGGCATCGATTTCATCCACGATGGTGACGCATCGGCTCGCCATTTGATACAGGAAACGATGGGGAGCGGCGTGGCCTGGCTCGATTACGACCGTGATGGCAGGACGGATTTGTTCTGTGTCCAGGTGACCACGACCGACACGGTGCGACCGGGACACCGGTTGTACCGCAACGTTGGCGGAGGACGGTTCAGGGATGTCACCGAGTCGACGGGTGTCGGCCTCGCGGCGTATGGCATGGGCGTGGAGGTCGGTGACGTCGACAATGACGGATATGACGACCTCGTTGTCAGTGACCTGTCAGGGCTCTCGTTGCTTCACAACATCGCCGCCGACGACGGCCGCAGGACGTTCGTCGACATCACCGCGGCGGCTGGCCTCGTGAATCCGTCGTGGGGCACGGGCATGGCATTCCTCGATGCCGACGCGGACGGATTGCTGGACCTGTATGTGGCCAACTACGTGGCAATCGATCCACTCCACCCGCTCGCATGCATCGATTCACGCACGGGGCTGGCACAGCCGTGCTCGCCCACCGCGTATGACGGTTCAGCGGATCGCATCTTTCGCAACCTTGGTGACCTGCGGTTCGAGGATGCGAGCGCGCGCTGGGGTCTCGGCGAAGTCCCCAGGGCGGCGGGGTTGGGCGTGATCGCGCTCGACCTGGACGAGGACGGCGACTGCGATCTCTTTGTCGCCAACGACATGCAGGGCGCGTTTTTGCTGCGCAATACGGGCTCGGGCTTCGTCGAGGAGGGGATGCTTGCGGGTTGCAGCCATGGACCCAACGGTCGACTCATGGCCGGGATGGGCGTCGCCGCCATGGATGTCGACGGTTCCGGGTGGCCCTCGCTGGTCCTCACGAATTTTCAGTTCCAGCCCAACGTGCTCTTCCGTGCCGCCGGCGACGGCACATTCGTGGATCACACCTACGCCTCGGGGCTCGGCGGGCCGAGCCATGACGCCCTTGGTTTCGGTATCTGCTGCCTCGACGTCGACCTCGACGGGGCAGTTGACGCGATCGTTGCCAACGGTCATGTGAATCGTTCGGCACCGCGGATCTCCGCGGCACCATTCGCCCAGCCCATGCAGGTGTTTCTGGGGAGTGGGCGGGGATCGTTTCGGGATCACTCGGCGAGTGCCGGAGCGGCGCTCCGCACTCCGAGGGTCGGTAGGGGCCTGGCCGCTTGCGACTTCGATGGAGATGGACGCCCGGATCTCGCCGTGACGGAGAACGGTGGTCGGGTCACCCTGTTGCGCAACCGTCTCACGAGCGATCCGTGCTGGATTCAGCTGGTGCTCGAGGGCGATGGGACGTCGAGTAATCGTTCGGCAATCGGCGCGCGGGTCGATGTGCGGTCGACCATCGGCCGGCAGACCCACTTTGTCTGTGGAGGGGGCAGTTATCTTTCAGCGAGCGATCGTTGCCTGACGGTGGGTCTGGGGGGAAGCACCGACGATGTCCACGTATCGGTCACGTGGCCTTCCGGTCGGCGGCAGGACTTCGGCCTGCTCAAACCCAACAGCCGATGGAAGCTCGTCGATGGCGAGGGTGCTCAGCCCTTGAACGAGCTTCGTGCCGAGGAGCGGTCGCGGTCGCCGTCTGATAGCCGGAAGGATGCGTCCCGATGATCGAGGACGGGAGCCGTCTCCTCGTAAGGCCCAGGCCGAAACGCCGGCCCCGTGTGGGAGGAATCGCTCCGGATCATCCTTTGCCGGGAAGCACGCCGCGACGTAGGTTTGCGGGTCGCCGTCCCATCGGGGGGCGGTCCGGTCGACCGAGTCGCTCGTCATGACGACGACCACGCCACCCTCCGAGCAGTCCGGCGCCGTCGACGGCCCGAGGCCGTCTCGGGTCGTGCTCATCGGCCGCGCGCCCGGCAACGACATCGTGCTCCGCGCCCCGGGAGTCTCCGCACGTCATGCCCGCGTGCTCGTCGAACCGGGCCGACTCGTGCTCGAGGACCTCGGCAGCCGGAACGGGACGTTCGTCGGGTCGCCACCGCGGCGGATCGACCGGGCCGAGATCGCCCTCGACGACCCGCTCACGTTCGGCGACACGCTCCTGCCTGCGACCGCGCTCCGCGACCTGCTCGCCCGCACGCGTCCTCGGGACACGGGCGCCGGCGTGATCCATCTCGAGGACGACGCGCTCGTGACCTTCGGTCGTGGCGCGAGGGCGAGCGTCCCGATCGATCGACCGCTCGTCTCCGCGCTCCACTCGTCGCTGTCGGTGGAGCGCGGACGGGTGATCGTCCGTGACCTCGGGAGCATGACGGGCACGTTCGTGGACGGGCGGAGAATCGCCGGGCCGGTCGAGATCGGCCCCGGCGCGCTCGTGCAGATCGAGGATCGACGCTACCGGCTCGCCGCCGACGCCCGCGCGCTGGAGCCGGTCGACACGCGGACCGACGGAATCGAGGCCATCGACGTCGCCGTGTCGGCGCCGGGTCGTGCGGGGCGACGGCTCCTCGAGGGCGTGTCGCTCGTCATCGAGCCGGGGGAACTCGTGGCGGTGATGGGGCCGAGCGGAGCCGGCAAGAGCACGCTCCTGTCGCTCGTCAACGGGCAGGCCGTGCCCTCGGCGGGCCGCGTGCTCGTGGGCGGCCTCGACCTGCACGATCATGTCGAACTCTTCCGTGGCCGCATCGGCTTCGTGCCGCAGGACGACATCCTCCATGCCGACCTCACCGTCTGGCAGGCCCTGTGGTACGCCGCGCGGCTGCGGCTTCCCGCCGACACGACCGACGCGGAGATCTCGACGCGGCTGCGGACCGTGATCGCGCAGCTGGGACTCGAGGGCACCGAGGGCACCCGCGTGGGCGACCAGCGGAAGCGCGGTGTGAGCGGCGGCCAGCGGAAGCGGGTCAATCTCGCGATGGAGCTGCTCACCGACCCGCCGATCCTCGTCCTCGACGAGCCCACCTCGGGCCTCTCGAGCACCGACGCGCTCTCGGTGATCGAGCTGCTGCGCTCCCTCGCCGACGCGGGCAAGACGATCATCGTCACGATCCACCAGCCGGGCGTCGACTCCTTCCGGCTCTTCGATGCGGTCGCCGTGATCGCCCGCGACGCATCGACGCGTCAGGTGGGCAGACTCGCGTTCTTCGGGCGGGCCTGGCCCGATGCCGTGCATTTCTTCGAGCCACCCGCCTCGGGCGCCGCGCCGCCCACGAGCGTCGACGGGCTGTTGCGGGGGCTCGCTGGACGGCCTGTCGGCGAGTGGATCCGACGCTGGGAGTCCTCCGCGGCCCGATCGATCTGGGTGGACGGCCGTGCCAGCGGGACGACGGCGGAGACGCGTGGCCGGCGCCTTCCGCCGCCGCGCCCGGTCGCGCGCCTCATGCAGTGGCGGACCCTCGTCGCGCGCACGCTCGCCCTCAAGCTCGCCGACCCGTGGAACACGGCGGTGCTTCTCCTGCAGGCACCACTCGTGGCGGGACTCATCGCGGCCGTCTTCGCGCGGGTGCTGCGCGAGCCGCCCACGCTCCAGACGTGGCCCCGGGTGGGCCTCGACATGGCCACGACGATGTTCGTGACGGCGCTCGCCGCGATCTGGTTCGGATGCTCGGGCACCGCGCGGGAGATCGTGCAGGAGTGGCCCGTCTACCGTCGCGAGCGCATGGTCGGGCTCTCCATCGCCTCCTACCTCGCCTCGAAGATCACCATGCTCGCCGTGCTCGTCGCCATCCAGACTGGGTGCCTCGTCGGCATCGTGGGGATTGCGTGCGGCTTCCAGGGATCCTGGTGGCAGGCGTGGCTCGTGCTGTCGGCTGCCGCGCTCGCCGGCGGCGCCCTCGGGCTCGTGATTTCGGCGACACTGCGCACCACCGAGGCGGCCGCGGGAGTCCTCCCGATCCTGCTCCTGCCGATGATCGTGCTCGGGGGCATCCTCGTGCCCCTCGCCGACCTGCCCGGGGCGACGCGGATGCTCGCCGCGGCGATGCCGTCGCGATGGGCCTTCGAAGGCCTCGTCGTGCCGGAGGCGCTCGCGAGGCCACGGGCGCGACACGCGTCCCCGCCCGCCGTGGATCGTGCGGAGCGATCGACGCCCGCTCACGGCTCGGCCGATGACGGAGTCCGCCCGGTCGAGGCCGCTCCCGAGGCCGATCGGTCGACCAGCCTCGATCCCGCGCATCCCGGCCCCTTCCGCCTCGTCGCCGGACCGCAGCGGCGGTTCATCCTGCCGGGCCGCCAGCGGATCGCCGAGGCGCTCGAGGAGGCGGCGGGCCAGGCGGAGGCCGAGTTGCGACGGGCCGAGACGGCAGCCGAGCAGAAGGCGGCGGACATGCAGCGGCAGGTGGAAGCCGACGTCGAGCGACGGGCGGCCGAGATGCGACGGGCGATCGAGGCGGATGGCGAACGGAAGGTGGCCGAACTCCGGCAGGCGATGCAGGCGGACGCCGAGCGCAAGGCGGAGGAGATGCGTCGCGGCGTGGAGGCGGAGATGCAGCGGGCGGTCGCCGCGTCGCAGGCCGACTTCGAGAAGCGTTCGGCCGAGATGCGTCGCACGCTCGAGGCCGATGCCGAACGCAAGACCGCCGATGCGCGGCTTTCGATGCAAGCCGAGGTGCAGCGCGCGATCGAGGCGTCGCGGGCCGACTTCGAGAAGCGCTCCGCCGACATGAATGCCGAGGTGGAGAAGAAGATCGAGGCCCGCATCCGGGCGGCGAACGCGGAGGTGGAGGCCAGACTGCGCGAGATGCAGGGCGGCATCGAGGCGGAGCGTGCGAAGATGGCCGCCACGATGGAGCGTGTCGCCGGCAACGTGCCGACCGAGGTCGTCGCGCCCGACCGGCCTGCCACGAGCGGCGACATCGACATGGCCGAGCGTTTCTTCTCACGATCCGCATGGCGTTCGCCATCGGGCATGCCGCTCGCGGTGCTCGGCGGCATGTTCGTCGCCGGCGTCGGCGTCGCCGGCCTGATGCTCCGCCGTCGCGACCTCACGGGACGCTGACGGGTACACTCGGCGCCGTGACTCGCCACGACGACACACACGACGACGATCGCCCCGGCGGGGCCGACGGCCTCGACGTGCCACCCACGGTGGTGGCCACCACCGAGATCCTCATCACCCGCCGGCTGGGGCGGGGCGGGCTGGGGGACGTGTACACCGCGAGCGATCGCGCGACGGGCCGCAGCCTCGCCGTCAAGTTTCTCAACGTCGCGGCGAGCGCGCAGGCCTCCTGCCGCGAGTCCTTCGCGATCGAGGCCCGTGTCACGAGCCAGCTCGAGCACCCGAACATCGTCCCGGTCTACGTCACGGGCGACGCGCCGGACGGCAGGCCCTACTACGCGATGCGGCTCATCCAGGGTCGCACGTTCGCGGCGGCCATCGCCGACCTCCACGACCGGCGTCGCGTGCGCGACCGCGCCGACGAGCGCACCTCCCGATTGAGCGAGCTCCTGTCGCAGTTCGCCCTGGTCTGCAAGGCGATCGCCTATGCCCATGACCGCGGCGTGATCCATCGCGACATCAAGCCGGCCAACATCATGCTCGGCCGCTTCGGGGAGGTGGTCGTGCTCGACTGGGGCCTGGCCTCGCGCATCGATCGCGACGACCGCGCCCGGTCGAGCGGCGAGGAAAGCATCCTCATGCCGACCATGGGGTTCGACGAGGCACCTGCCGCGCGTCGGCCGGTGTCGGGCACGCCCGCCTACATGAGTCCCGAACAGCATGACGGTGGACGGCACGTCGGCACGGCCAGCGATGTGTACGGCCTCGGGGCGACGCTCTACCACATGCTGGCCGGCGAGCCCGCCTACGCCGGCGAGGTCGCCGCGATCCGGGAGAGCGTGCTCGCCGGCCGACTCGTCCCGCCGACGCGGGTGAAGCGGGGCATTTCGCCGGCCCTCGAGGCCGTCTGCCTCAAGGCGATGGCCCATGATCCGGCCGAGCGCTACGATTCGCCGCTCGATCTCGCGCGGGACGTCGAGCACTATCTGACCGACCTGCCGGTCGCGGCCTATCGGGAGCCGCTGGCGCGGCGCGTGGCCCGCTGGACGAGGAGGCATCGCACGCTCGCCCAGGGCGGTTTTCTCGCGCTGATGACGCTGCTCGCGGTGACCGGCGCCGCGGCGGTGCTGCTCCGCCGCATGGCCGGGGACGAGTATCGCGCGCGGAAGACGGCGCTGACGATGGCGGCCCGGCTCGCCGCCGATACGGCCGCCCTCCAGATCGACTCGCGGTGGCGGATTCTGGAGCACGAGGCGAGTGACGCGCGGCTCGTGGCCGCACTCGGGTCGCACGAGGCCGAGCGGGCGACGGCGGCCGGGGCGGGCTCGCCTCCGCCGCCCGTCGATCGAGCCCGGTGGGCGGCGATCCAGGGTGCCCTCGAGCGCATCGCCTCGGAGAACCGCGATGCGGTGGATGCCGAGAGCTGGGTGGTGTGCGACGTGGCGGGGCTGCAGGTCGCCCGCTCGCCACCGGGCGACACGATCGGGCAGTCCTTCTCCCATCGCGATTACTTCCACGGTGGCGACGGGGACCTGCCGGTCGGGACGAAGACGCAGCCGCTCGCGGAACCGCACCGCTCCACGGTCTACAAGAGCCAGACGACGGGTCGTCTCAAGGTGGCCTTCTCGGCACCGGTTTGGAGCGGCCCTGCCGACGCGCCGGGGCGCCAGCGTCTCGGCGTCCTCGTGATGACGTTCGACGTCGGCCTGCTCTTCCGCTCGATCGACGCCATCGCCGGCTGGAACGCCTCGGGCCTGCCGTTCGCCGTCGCCGTGATCGATCTGCGGGACGACCTCGTCGACGGCGTTCCGCGAGCCGGCCTCGTGCTCGAGAACCCGGACCTCGTCCGGGGCGAGATCGGGGAGCATGACGTCCAGGCGGTGCGGGCTCCCGCGGCGATCGTGTCCCGGCTGCGGAAGGCGGGACGACTCCGGCTCGACGGCGGGGCCCCGGTGGCGGCCGCGCCCATCACGTTCGACGACGAGGTTCCGACGATCGCCGCCGCGGAGGCGATCGTTCTGACCACGCGTCCACGGCATCTGGCCGATGTCGGCTGGGCCGTGCTCGTGCAGGAGCGATGAGGTCGGCTCCGGATCGTGTGCCGAGGAGACGTGCGGGATGCCCGATGGATCGACCGGTCGAGGAGGACGAAGATGATGCTCGCGGGGCGTGATCGAACGAGACTCTCTGGCGTGGCAGCGATCGTCGCGCGGCTCGCCATGCTCGCGGGGACGGTGCTCGTCGGCCCCGCGGTCGTGTGCCGCGCGGCCGAGGGCGTCGCCGCATCACGACGCGGCCCCGGAGCCGACGATTGGCCGGCGTGGCGGGGGGCGACGC
>DNLZ01000136.1:3712-8377 GCA_003488325.1 Planctomycetaceae bacterium | reverse complement strand
GGGGCCGACGCACGACGGTCATGCGGCGGCGGGTCAGGACGTGCCGCTGACCTGGTCGGCGACCGACAACCTGCGGTGGGTGGTGGACGTGCCGGGCCGCGGCAGCAGCTCGCCGACGGTCGTCGGAGACCACGTCTATCTCACGAGCTGCGACGAGGCGGTCGGCTCCCAGTCGGTGCACGCCTTCGACCGGTCGTCGGGCGGTGCCCTGTGGACGACGCTCGTCCACCCGAGGGGGGCGATGCGGAAGAACACGAAGTCCACCGGCGCCTCGTCCTCGGTGAGCACCGATGGCGAGCGGCTGTTCTGCGCGTTCCCCACGGCCGACGCCGTCGTGATCACGGCGCTCTCCACGGCCGGTGCGCGGCTCTGGGAGACCCGACTCTGCGACTACCTCATCCACCAGGGGTATGGCGCCACGCCGCTCGTCTACCGCGACACCGTGATCGTGATCGCCGATCACAAGGGGGGCGGTGCCGTCGCCGCGCTCGACCGCGCGACGGGGCGCGAGGTGTGGCGGCGGGCGCGGCCGCCCATGCCCAACTACTCCTCCCCGATCGTGCTCCACCTCTTCGGTCGCGACCAGCTCATCCTGATCGGCTGCGACACGGTGGAGAGCCTCGACCCGGCCACGGGACGCGTGCTCTGGGAGCGGGCCGGGTCCACCACGGAGTGCGTCACGACACCGGTCACCGACGGGGTGCGCGTGTTCACGTCGGGTGGATATCCACGCAACCACGTCTCGGCGGTGCGTGCCGACGGATCGGCGACGCTCGACTGGGAGAACGGCGAGCGCGAGTACGTGCCATCCATGATCGTGCACGGGGGCCATCTCTACGGCGTGCTCGACGCGGGCATCGCCGTCTGCTGGGATGCGGCCACGGGCGTCGAGCGCTGGAAGCAGCGGCTCGGTGGGAATTTCAGCGCCTCGCCGGTCCTGCTCGACGGACGCATCTTCGCCACGAGCGAGACGGGGCAGACCCACGTCTTTCGCGCGAGCCCGGACGGCTTCGAGGGACTCGCCGTCAACACGCTCGGCGACGAGGCCTTCGCGTCGCCCGCGATCTGCGGCGGCCGGATCTACCTGCGTTACGCCACGCACGACGGCGACCGTCGCCAGGAGCATCTGGCCTGCATCGGCACGCGTTGATCGCGCCGCGCGGCCGTTCGAGCGAGGTGGAGCGCGGGGGCGAAGGCGGGGGGCGGCACGTCAGGCGAGCGCCTCGCGCACGACCTCGCCATGCACGTTCGTGAGCCGACGGCGGATGCCGTTGTGGTAGAAGGTGAGACGTTCGTGGTCGATGCCGAAAAGGTGCAGGATCGTGGCATGGAAGTCATGCCACGGGATGGGTCGCTCCACCGCCTTCCAGCCCAGCTCGTCGGTGGCGCCGACGGCGGTGCCGGGCGCGAGGCCCGCCCCGGCGAGCCAGCAGCTGAAGCCGTAGCGGTTGTGGTCGCGGCCCTCGCCGACGGTGTCGGCCGCGGACTGTGTGAACGGCGTGCGGCCGAACTCCGTCGTGAAGAGCACGAGCGTGTCGTCGAGCATGCCGCGCTGGCGGAGGTCGCGGAGGAGCGCCGCGACCGGGCGGTCGATCCGCGCCGCCTCGGCGGCATGGTTCTCGCGCACGTTCTCGTGGGCATCCCAGCTCGCCCGGGGACTGCCGGCGATCGGTCCGCCGGAGAAGAGCTGCACGAACCGCACGCCCCGCTCGAGGAGGCGGCGGCCGAGCAGGCACCGCCGCCCCATGTCGGCCGTCCGCGGATCGTGCAGGCCGTAGGCCTCCTCGGTGGCCGGCGACTCCGAGTCGAGGCGGGCGACGTCGGGGATCGACGCCTGCATCCGCGCGGCGAGCTCATAGCTTCGCACCCGATCCGAGAGCATGTCGTCGAGCGCGTCGGCCTCGGCGCGCCGCCGGTTCACGGCCTGCACGAAGTCGAGCGTCGCCCGGTCGGCCTCCGCGTCGATCGGTCGCGCGGGGAAGAGGTCGCTCACCGCCTGCCGCCCGCCACCGAGCACCACGCCCTGATGGCTGGAGGGCAGGAAGGCGCTGCTCCAGGTCGAGGCGCCCGTGTTGGGCGGCCCGCGCTCGTCGTTGAGCACGACGTAGGCCGGCAGAGACTCGTTCTCCACGCCCAGTCCGTAGGAGATCCAGCTTCCCATCGACGGAAACCCGCCGAACTCGAAGCCGCTGTTGGCGAGGAACAGCGCGGGTGTGTGGTTGGCCGACTTCGACTCCATCGACCGCAGCACCGTGAGCTCGTCGGCAAGCTCGGCGATGCACGGAAAGAGGTCCGAGATGACCAGTCCACTCGCCCCGCGAGGGCGAAACGCCCAGTCGGCCTGCCGAAGCAGCCCCATCTTTCCGAAGAAGAGGTCGGGCTGTTCGGTCGTCTCGAGCTTGGTGCCGTGGAGCCGGGCCAGCGCCGGCTTGTGGTCGAACGAGTCGATGTGGCTGAGGCCGCCGATGAGGCAGATGTGGATCGCACGCCGTGCCCGACGCGGCGCCGTCTCGGCGGACGGACGGGGCGACGCCGCGCGTGCCTCCGCGTCGAGGAGCACCGCCACGGCCGTGGCTCCCAGACCGTGCAGCCCCCAGTCGAGCAGGTCTCGCCGCGTCGGTCGGAGGCCACGATGGGTGTCGTCAGGCATGGCACGTTCCTCCGCGGGGCGTCGTCGGGGGCTCAGTCGATGACGACGAACTCGGTGACGTTGAAGAGACCGCGGCAGAGCGCCTCGAGACCGTGGGCTGTGACGAGGCGTTCCGAGAGCCGCCGCTCGTCGGCGTCGGGCTCCCGGCCGATCGCCAGACGCCAGGCGCGAGCCACCTGCCGCGAGACGTTGCCCGTCTGCTCCGCCTCGATCCGCGCGGCGAACGCGTCGGCCATGCGCAGAACGAGGGCGTCGTTCATCAGGGCGAGCGATTGCAGGGGCGTGGTGGTGACGGTGCGGCGCGGCGCGGTCGCCGACGGATCGGGGCAGTCGAACGTCTCGAGCAGGGCGCTGCGGCTGCCCCGAGGACTGAAGCGGTAGATCGTGCGCCGCGACGTGCCGGGAGCGTCGGTGTCGAGCGGCTCGTAGTAGGTGGTGCCGTTGTTGAGCGTGATGGAGACGTCGCGAAATCCGGGGCCGCCGCGGGTGTCGTCGAGCGCGCCGGAGACCGCGAGCATCGCGTCCCGGAGCGACTCCGCCTCCAGCCGCCGTGCCGGACCGTGCCAGAGCAGCCGATTGTCGGCGTCGAGTGCCGGGCCCCGGGGATCGGCGTCCGATGGCCGGCTCGCCTGACGGTAGGTGTGCGACGTGACGATGAGGCGGTGCAGCCACGAGAGCCTCTGGCCATGTCGACGAAACTCGACGGCGAGCCAGTCGAGGAGGTCGGGATGGCTCGGCCTGCCGCCGTTGAAACCGAAGTCGCTCGGCGTCTCCACCAGCCCGGCGCCGAAATGATGGTGCCACACGCGGTTGACGACGACGCGGGCGAAGAGCGGGTTGTCCTCGTGCGTGATCCAGTCGGCGAGTCGACGGCGGCGTTCCGCCTCGGACGCGTCGGGTGGCAGCCCGAAGTCGGCGGCCACCGAGGCGATGGCGGTGGTCGTGCCCGGTGGCACGATCTCGCCGGCGGCGTCCGGGTCACCCCTGCCGAGCACGCGGACCGTCTCACCCGCCCCGGGCGTGAGCGTGTGGACCTGCACCGCCGCCAGGGCCGCCAGCTTCGCGCGCTTCCGGGACACGTCCTCGATCTCCCCCACGAGCGCCGTGCGCCGCAGCCGCTCGGAGTCGGTGAGCACCGCGGTCCGCTCCGCCTCGGAGACCGACTCCCCCGCCGCAGCCGCCGATGCGGCGATTTCCGCGGGCGACAGGGCGCGATCGTAGAACGCGGCCCGGTGAATCTCGCCCGTGAGCAGGCGGTTGCCGCCGGCTGGTCGATGGCGGAGGCCGAAGACGATCTCCGCGTCGCCGGGGGCGAAGCCCTGCAGCGGTGCGATGCGGGTCGGCCGGCCGTAGGGCCTGCCCTCGCGATAGCCCTCGATCGTGCCGTCCGCCCGGTAGACGATCGCCACGTGCACCGGTCGATGCTCGGCCTCGGCCTCGTCCGACCCGTCGAATGAGCCACTGCGTTGGAAGTTGTTGCTGCCGGCCATCCACCTCCCCGGCTCACGCTCCCCGAACACGAGCGCGTCGAAGATGACGCCGTCGCGGGTGCCGATCGCGATCGCGGCCCCGCCCCGCTGCGCGAGCGTGCCCAGACGCACCCACGCCTCGAGCGTCTTCTCCGCGACATCCGTCTGGACCGGGGGCGTGGCGACGAAGCTCGTGCCGTCGAGAACGAGGGCTCCGCGCTCGGTGCGGGCCGGGCCGACGGCCGTGCCGTGCAGCGAGCCGATCGAGTCGCGCAGGTCACCCTCGAAGTCCCACCGCGCGAGCGGCCGGGGCGGTGCCGGTCCGGACGTGCCCCGTTTCCGCGACGCGAGCACGCGGCGGTCGGCCGCCTCGTCGAGGGCCGCGACATCGGTCCGCAGATCCTCCAGCCTACGGTCGAGTCCCGCGAGCTTCGCCTGTTCGTCCGGGATCGACACGGTGCGCGTGCCGAACCCGAGCCCGGAGATTGCCGACGCGAGCTGGTAGTACTCGCGTTGGGTCACGGGGTCGAACTTGTGGTCGTGGCA
>DNLZ01000136.1:586-3415 GCA_003488325.1 Planctomycetaceae bacterium | reverse complement strand
TCGAACTTGTGGTCGTGGCACCGGGCGCAGTGGAAGGTCAGGCCGAGGAACGTCTGACCGAGTGTCGCCAGCACCTCCTCGACCTCGTCCTCCCGCGCGAGCCGCCGCATGCGAGGATTGCCGCCGACGGTGGTGTTGTGGACCCCCGCCACCCAGAATCCGGTCGCGGCGGCGCCATCCACGCCACCCACGAGCAGATCGCCGACGAGCTGCATCCTCACGAAGCGGTCGTAGGGCATGTCGGCGGCGATCGCGTCGATCACCCAGTCGCGGTAGTGCCAGGCATGGTCCCGCGCGAAATTGCGTTCGAAGCCGTCGCTCTCGCCGAAGCGGACGACGTCGAGCCAGTGGCGGGCCCAGCGCTCGCCGTGCGCGGGGGACGCGAGCAGGGTGTCCACGATCGACCGGTAGGCGTCGTCGGAGGGATCGGCGACGAAGGCGTCGATCTGCTCGGGTGTGGGAGGCAGCCCCACGAGGTCGAACGTGAGTCGTCGCAGCAGCGTGCGGGGATCGGCCTCCGGTGCCGGTCGCAGTCCGGCCTCGCGGTGCTTCGCCGCGACGAAGGCGTCGATGGGGTTGGCCTCCCACGCGGTCGCAGGGTCGTTCGTGGGTGACACCGGCGGCACGACGTGTCGCAGCGGCTGCAGCGACCACCAGTCGCGGCCGGCCCTCGTCGCCGTCGAGACGGAATAGAGGTCGAGCGCTCCACCCTCCCACGGTGCGTCGGCGTCGATCCAGCGGGCGAGCACGTCCTTCTCCTCGGCGGGCAGCGGATGCTTCGGCGGCATCTCGTCGGCCGCGACGCGCTGCCAGAGCAGGCTTGCGGCGGACGCTCCCGGAACGATCGCCGGACCGGTGTCGCCCCCGCGACGGAGGCCGTCGTGGTCCACGAGCCTGAGACCTCCCTCCGGCTGCGAGCCCCCGTGACACTCGAGGCATCGTGCGACGAGGATCGGCGCCACGTCCCGCGTGAAGTCGACCGGAGAAGCGGCCTCAAGTGGTGCGACCCAGGCCGCGGCCACGATGGCGACGACCACGGCGGGAGGTCGACGCGCCGCCGCCCGACACGTTCCGCGGCGGCGGTTGTCCGCAGTGCGGCACATCGCGAGGCGCTCCGGCGGCGGGGCACGGCCGGCCGCGGTGCGACCGGACCGGAATCCTGACTCAAGTGTCATCCGGGGCGTGGGGCACTGCAATCGCAACGCCCGCGACATCGGCCGACGGCGGGGATTCACGGCGACCGGGGCGCCGCCCCGGATGGCTCCTCGGCCGGGCGGTCCTCGGCCGGCGCTGCCGTCACGGGCCGCTCGACGCCGGCGGGTTCGCTCCCCTCGGGCCGTGCGTCGATGTACACCTCCATCTGCTGACCGACGAACAGCGGCGGCAGACCGACCGGGTCGCACGTGTAGATCACCTGGAGCACGCGGGTATCCACCCGCTCGGTCGTCTCTCCGGTGAGCGACTTCTTCGGCACGACGAACGGCTCGACACGAAAGAACTCGAGAGGATACCGCTGCTGCAGGTTGCCCCGTGGCACCGCCGTCGCCGTGGCCGAATCGTGGAAGCGGGGAATGTCGAACTCGTCGATGTCGACACGCACGTGCAGCTTGTCGACGTTGCCGAGGACGACGAGCGGCTGGCCGGGCGGCGCACCGACGTACTCGCCGGGCCGGACGTTCACCTGCAGGACGCGGCCGGCGACGAGCGAACGCACGATGAGACGATCGAGATCGGTCTCGATGCGCTGCACCTCGGCCTCCGCCTTCGAGACGGAGGATCGCGCCACGTCGCGGTCGTATTCCCACGAGCCCGCCTTGAGCAGGTCGAGATCGGCGGTGGCCTTCTCGAACTGGGCGCGCGATCCGGCGAGCAGCTCGCGCTTGGCGACGAGGTCCTGCTCGGTCGAGACCTTCTTGGCGAACGTCTCCTCGGAGCGTCGCAGTGCGTCCTCGGCGAGCACGACCGCCGCCTGCGCCTCGTTGACCTGGGCCACGAGCACCGGGATCTTCTCCTTGCGGGGCTCCGCCTCGAGCCGGACGAGCTGGCTCTTCGACTCCGAGACGGCGGCCCGCTTCACGGCCAGTTCCCCCTGGAGCGCCCGGTCGTCGAGCCGGAAGAGCGGCGTTCCGGGCGTGACCTCGTCGCCCACCTGGACGTGCACCTGCGTCACGACACCCGGGGTCGCGGAGCCGACGGCGATGTTCTCCGTCTGGGCCTCGACGACGCCCGCCGCGGCGAGGGTCGTCGCGAACGGGCTGTGGGACGGCTGGATGGGTGGCGGCGGAGAGACGACGACGACGCGCTTCGTCCAGACGTACCAGCCGGCGAACGCGAGCAGCGCGGCGGCGACGAGCGGCAGCCCGTACTGCGTGAGGATGTCGCCGAACGTGCTGCGACGCGTGAGCCGTCTCGCCCGGGGCGTCGCCGGTGAGACGTCGGGGGTCGCGATGGCCATGCACGAATCTCCCTGATCTCGGGCGCCGGCGCGTCCGGCGTCCAACCTGCCCGGCTCTAACCCCGAAAGACGATCGCGGGATCGAGGACGAGCACCTTGCGGACCGAGAGCACGCTCGCCGCCAGCACGATGAGGAAGACGGCCGCGGCCGTCAACGCCAGCACCTGCCAGGGCATGAAGAACGACAGCCGTGTGGTCGTCCCGCTCCACCAGCCGAAGCCGGCGGCGAGGCCGACGCCGACGCCGTAGCCCACGAGGCCGACGTTGAGCGCCTGGGACAGCACCATGAGGAGGATCGTTCCATTTCCCGTGCCCATGGCCTTGAGGGCGCCGAACTGGCGGATGTTCTCCACGGTGAACAGGTAGAAGGTCTG
>DNLZ01000136.1:0-292 GCA_003488325.1 Planctomycetaceae bacterium | reverse complement strand
CGGTGAACAGGTAGAAGGTCTGCCCGGCGATCGCCGTGCCGACGAGAAAGCCGAGCAGGACGGTCACGCCGAAGTTCACGGGAATGCCCGTCTTCACGAGGTAGTAGCGGATCGTCTTCCAGAGAAACTCGTCCCGCGTCAGCGCCTGCAGCCGGGTCTGGGCCTCGATCCGGCGGCAGACGTCCCGCGGGTCGAACTCCGGCCGCGGCTGGGCCAGGATGAACGACAGCACCTTGCGCTCCGGTGGCGCGAAGCGGACGGCCTGGCTGTAGCGGGTGTAGAGGATCGGGAA
>DNLZ01000259.1:6400-7058 GCA_003488325.1 Planctomycetaceae bacterium | reverse complement strand
TTCATCGACTGGCTCAAGACCTTCGCCTACCTCGGACTCGACAGCACCGACAAGGTGCGCGTGGGAGACGTGTCGGTCGCGCCGCGGGACGTGCTCGCCGCCGTGCTGCCGAATCCGGCGAAGCTCGGCCACGTGATGCACGGCCGCACGTGCGCGGGCACCTGGGTGAAGGGCACGTCGTTCGGCGAGCCTCGCGAGGTGTATCTCTACCACGTGGCCGACAACGCCACGACGATGCGGGAGTACGGGGCCCAGGCGGTGCTGTGGCAGACGGCCGTCTGCCCGGTCATCGCCCTCGAACTGCTGGCGACCGGCGCATGGAAGGGGGTGGGCGTGCGCGGTGCCGATGCCTTCGACGCCGTGCCGTTTCTCAACCTGCTCGGCGACTACAACACGCACCACGGCATGGTCGAGATGGGACCCCGACTCTGGCCGAGCCCGCGTCCGACGGGCCAGCGCGGCTGGGACCGACCGATCCGCCGCGCGATCGTGCCGAGCGTCTGAAGACCCGGTCGTCCGCGGAGTCCGGCGGGGCCGCGCGGGGGAAGGACCGGCCCGCGTTGGTATGATTCGGGTCGCGACCGAACCGCCCTTCGCCCCCGGCGTCCTCCCGACGAGGCTTCCCATGCACGTCCCGCGTCCGATGCTCGTGGCCCGT
>DNLZ01000259.1:0-6042 GCA_003488325.1 Planctomycetaceae bacterium | reverse complement strand
GCCCCCCTCCCGGACACATCGGCCGCTCCCGCCGAGCAGGCTCGCCGCTGGGAGCAGGCGTCCGAGCGCATGCCCAACGCCGCGGCGACGACGCGGCCGGTCGAAGGGGCGGCGGCAGCGGACGTCGCACCGTGGATCTGGGGTGCGGACGCGGACCGGGAGTATCGGCTGGTCCGGTCGTTTCGCGGGCCCGTGCGGGCCGCCATGCTCGTCGCGACCTGCGACAACCGCATGACCCTGTCGATCAACGGCACGCGGGTGGGCAGCAGTGACGCGTGGGAGCGCCCGGTGCGCGTCGATCTGACGCCGCACCTGCGCGACGGCGACAATGAGCTCGTCGCGGAGGTCGGCAATGCGGGAGGGCCGTCCGGCTTCTCCTGCCGCCTCGTGCTGACCGCCGCCGATGGCGCGACGACGGTGATCGTGAGCGACGCCTCATGGACCGCGCGAGAGAAGGCGTCGGAAGGAACGACGGCCCCCGCCCGCGTCGTCGCCAAGGCCGGCGACGGGCCCTGGGGCGACGTCCTCGCCGGCCGCCCCGGTTCCGCGGCTGACGTGAGTCCCGCGTTCAACGTGCCGGAGGGCTTCGCCGTCGAGCGCCTCTTCGTCGTCCCGAAGGAGGAACTTGGCTCGTGGGTCTCCCTGACGAGCGACCCTCGGGGCCGGCTCATCGCGAGCGATCAGGGAGACAAGGGCCTCGTGCGCATCACCCCGGCCGCGGCGGATGGATCGACGCCCACCGTCGTCGAACGCATTCCGGTGGATCTCACGGGGGCCCAGGGACTTCTCTGGGCGTTCGACGCCCTCTATGTCGTCTGCAACGGGGGTCCGGGGAGCGGCCTGTACCGGGTCACCGATTCCGACGGAGATGACACGCTCGACCGGGTCGAGAAGCTCAGGGCGTTCGACGGAGGGGGCGAGCACGGACCCCACAACGTGGTCCTCTCCCCCGACGGCACGCGGCTCTTCATCGTGTGCGGGAATCACACGAAGGTGCCGTTCGGCGTGACCGAGGACACGCCGCCGCAGACCATGGGCGGCATCCGCGAGACCCAGCGACGACTGACGCTCGGCGGGGATGGCGCGAGCCGCCTGCCAGCCTGCTGGGACGAGGACCTGCTCACCCCGCGCATGTGGGACGCCAACGGCCACGCCGCGGGCATCCTCGCCCCCGGCGGCTACGTCGTGAGCACGGATCCCGCCGGAACGTCGTGGGAGGTGTGGTCGGGCGGCTATCGCAACGCCTACGACATGGCCTTCAACGCCGACGGTGAGCTGTTCGTCTACGACGCCGACATGGAGTGGGACTTCGGCACGCCGTGGTATCGCCCCACCCGCGTGAACCACGCGACGAGTGGATCTGAACTGGGCTGGCGCAGCGGCTCCGGGAAGTGGCCGGCGGCCTATCCCGACAGCCTGCCGGCGCTCGTGGACATCGGGCCCGGGTCACCGGTGGGGGTGGCGTTCGGATACGGAGCACGATTTCCGGCGGCCTACCAGCGGGCCCTCTACGTCTGCGACTGGACGTTCGGCACGATGTATGCGATCCACCTCGAGCCCGAGGGATCGACGTACCGGGGACGCAAGGAGGAGTTCGTCTCCCGCACGCCGCTGCCGTTGACCGACATGACGATCGGCACGGACGGGGCGATGTACTTCGCCGTGGGCGGCCGCGGCGGCCAGGGCGAACTCTATCGGGTCACCTACGCGGGCACCGAGCCGACGGCGCCGGTGGATGCGCGCAGCACGACGCACGCCGACCTGCGAAGGCTGCGCCACGAGCTCGAGGCCCTGCATCGACGCAGCCCCGTCCCGGCGGCGGCCGTCGCGACGGCGCTGCCGGCGCTGTCGCATGCCGATCGCTTCATTCGCTATGCGGCGCGGGTGGCACTCGAGCACCAGCCGCTCGCCTCGTGGCAGGACGCCGCACTTGCGATCACCGAGCCCCGGGGCCGCATCGCGGGCGCGATCGCCGTCTCCCGCCAGGCGGAGCCGACGGCACAGCCCGCGGTGCTGTCGGCGCTCGACACGATCGATCCCGCATCGCTCGACGCATCCGGCCGCCTCGATCTCGTCCGCGCCTACCAGCTGGCGATGATCCGCCTCGGCGATCCCCCCTCCGACGCGAAGCGGCGCATCGCGGACAGGCTCGGGCCGCTCTTCCCGTCGAACGACGATGCGCTCGACCGCGAACTCGCCAGCCTCCTGGCCGCGGTCCGTGCCCCGGGGATCGTCGCCAAGCTCGCCGGCATGCTCGCGCAGCCGACCGCATCGGCGGGCCGGACCAATCTCGCGCCGGACGAGGACGCCCTTCGCGCCCTGATCACGCGCAACGCCGGCTACGGCGGCGCCGTGCGGGCGTCGCTCGAGAAGCGCACCGACCTGCTCCAGATGCACTACGCGTACGTCCTGCGCACCGTGCACGACGCCGACGCGTGGACCGACGCGGATCGGCGGGCCTTCTTCGGCTGGTTTCCCCGGGCCCGCGAATGGTCCGGCGGCAACAGCTACCGCAAGTTCCTCGTGGCGATCGAGAACGACGGCCTCGCCGGGCTGACGGAGAACCAGAAGCTCGCGCTCGAGGCGACCGGGGTCCGGGCCCCGTGGGTGCCCCCACCGCTGCCGAAGCCGGAAGGTCCGGGCCGGAAGTGGACCGCCGAGGAGGTCCTCGCACTGGCGGAGCGCGCGGGGGACGCGGGACTCAGCCGCGGTCGCAGCTTCGAGCACGGCAAGCGGTCGTTCGCCGCGGCGCGGTGCGTCGTCTGCCATCGGTACGGGGAGGACGGCGGCGCCACAGGCCCCGACCTCACGCAGGCGGCCGGGCGGTTCGCGCTGAAGGACCTGGTCGAGGCGATCGTCGAGCCGAGCAAGGTGGTCTCCGACCAGTACCGTGCGAGCGTGGTGCAGACGGCCGACGGCCGCACCGTCACCGGACGGCTCGTGGCGGAGTCCCCTGAAAAAGTCACGCTCGTCGTCGATCCGGAGGATGCCACGAAGGTGGTCGAAATCAGCCGGTCGCAGATCGAGGAGATCACGGTGAGTCCGACCTCGCTCATGCCGGCCGGTCTGCTCGACCAGCTCAACGAGCGCGAGGTGCTCGACCTCCTCGCCTACACGCTCTCCCGCAACAAGCCGCGCGATGGCCGGTTTCGGGCCGACTAGGAAGGTGTCGCACCTCGTGCCGACGCCGCGTGGCCGTCCGCCGACGCCCCGCGTGGCCGTGGCGCGGGTCCGATCGCTCAGGCCTCGCCCACGAGCAGCTTTCCGGCGGCATCGATGGCGAGCGAGAGCCGACGGTCGCCGACACGGATCCGCATCAGGCCCGCGCCGTCCGGATTGCGTTCCACCGCGCCGGTGGCGTTGAGCTCCAGTCCGCTTTCGGTCAGGTAGCGGAGGAACGGCGGCGACTGATCGAGCACGCGGGCCAGGCGAAAGGACGAGCCGGCCGCGCATTCCGCGAGCGGTCGCGTCGCCGCCTCGTCGGCGGCCGGGAGCGATTGGGCGTCGGCCCGCGGGATCGGATCTCCGTGCGGATCGACCTCGGGGTGACCGAGGTAGGCGTCGATGCGGTCGACGAGCAGGTCGCTCACGGCGTGCTCGAGGTGCTCGGCCTCGTCGTGCACCTCGTCCCACGTCATGTCGAGCGTGCGGAGCAGGAAGAGCTCGATCAGCCGGTGGCGGCGGATCACGCGGAGTGCGAGCATCCGGCCGGCCCGCGTCAACGCGACACCCTCGTAACGGCGGTGCGTCGCGAGCCGCGCGGCATCGAGCGTCTTGAGCATGCTCGTCACGGTGCCCGGTGCGACGCCGAGCGACGTCGCGATCTGACCCGTGCTCGCGGCCCGGCCGTCCTGCGTGCTCGTGATCTGCCAGATCGTCTTGACGTAATTCTCGACGGTGAGACTGGGCATGCCGGTGCCTTCACGAAACGGGAACTCGACGGACGACGCCCTGCGGCCGCAGTATGATTATGGCTTTCCCTTGGGATGCGCGCATGCCCCTGAACGAGGCCGCCTTCCGGCTGGTCGAGCCGCTCGTCGGAGACCCTCACGCGTTCGGAGCCGTCGCCAGCAGGCTCGGCGGCGTCACCGTGGTGGACTGCGGCGTGAAGGCCGTGGGGAGCGAGGCGGCCGGCTTGCTGGTCGCCCGTGCCGCCATGGCGGATCTGGGCAGGGTCGAGTGCCACGAGGACGCCGCGTCTGACGGACCGTTCGCCGCGCTGTGGCCTGCCTGTCCGTGGCCGATCGTGACCGTCGCGAGCGACGCCCCGGTCGCGGCCTGCCTCGCCGCGCAGTACGCGGGCTGGAAGGTGGCGACCGCCGACTACTTCGCCATGGCGAGCGGCCCGATCCGCGCCGCGATCGGCCGTGAGACCCTCTTCGAGACGATCGGTCTCCGCGAGCGCCCAGCGGTTGCGGTCGGGGTGCTCGAGGCGTCACGACTGCCTCCGGAGGACGTCTGCATCCGGCTGGCGACCGATGCGGGCGTTCCCCCCGCCGGCCTGCTGCTGCTCGTCGCGCGGACGGCGAGCGTGGCCGGCACGCTCCAGGTCGTCGCACGATCGCTCGAGACCTCGCTCCACAAACTGCACGATCTCGGGTTCGACGTCGGCCGTGTCGTCCGTGGATCGGGCGTCGCGCCTCTGCCCCCGTCCCGCCTCGGCAACGATGATCTGGCCGCCATCGGTCGCACGAACGACGCGATCCTCTACGGCGGTCACGTGCGGCTCGAGATCGACGCGCCCGATGCCTCGCTCTGCGACATCGGTCCGCGGGTCGTCAGCAGCGGCTCTCCGAGCCACGGCCGGCCCTTCCTCGATCTCTTCGAGGCGGCGGGACGCGACTTTTACGCGCTCGATCCGGCGCTCTTCGCCCCGGCGACCGTCGATCTCGTGAGCCTCACCTCGGGCCGCACCCACCGGTTCGGCGGGATGCGGCCAGACATCGTGAGCCAGTCGTTCGGCGCTGCCGGCCCCGATCGGTCATCGGCCCGGGCATGACCGGCATGCCCCCCTGTCCCGATGGCACCGCTGCCGCCGCCGCCGGACGGCTCGCCGTCGCGATCGTCGGTCGCGAGACGGGCTGGCACGCCCAGCGCATCGCCAGGGCACTCGGCACCCGGGGCCATGACGTCACCCACGTCGGCTGGGAAGCCCTCGCATCGTCGCTCGAACCCGGCGGGGAGACGCTCTTGCCACGGGCACTCGCGCGGGCGGACGTGGTCTGCGTGCGCGGCATGCCGGGCGCGCCGCCCGGCCCCGACCGACTCGAGCGGGTGGTCTTCCGCATGGACGTGCTCGGTCGACTCGCCGGCGGCGGCACGCCCGTCGTCAACGCGCCGCGCGCCCTCGAGGCCGCGATCGACAAGTACCTCGCGTCGTCCCGAATCGCTGCGGCCGGACTGCTCGTGCCGCGCACGCGCGTCGTGCAGGGCGAGACGGCGGCGCTGGCCGCATGGGACTCACTCGGCGGCGACTGCGTCGTCAAGCCACTCTTCGGATCTCAGGGCAAGGGAGTCGAGCGGGTCCAGTCCCGAGCCGCCTTGGCGAGCTGGCTCGGACGTCCCGCTGGACCGGGTCCGGAGGGGGTCGTCTACATCCAGGAGTTTCTGGGGGCGGCACGCTGGGACGCGCGGATTCTGCTCGTCGGCGATCGTCTCTTCGCCATGCGCCGCACCGCACCGGCCGGCGAGTGGCGGACGAATCTCGCGGTCGGCGGCCGGGCCGAACGGTTCGACCCGCCTCCGGCCTGGGCGGCGGCGGCGAGGATCGCCGCGGACACCCTCGGGACCGCCGTGGCGGGCGTCGATCTGCTTCCCGCGCCGGACGGCAGTCCGATCATCCTCGAGGTGAACGCCGTGCCGGGCTGGCGCGGCCTCGAGGCGGCGACCGGCCTCGATGTGACGGATGCCGTCGCCGACCATCTGGAAGAGGTCGGCCGACGCGAGCGGCAGGCGACCCGCACCGTCTGAGCCGGCTTGCCTACGGCTGTTCGGGCAGTTTTTCCGGCTGTTCGGACAGAGACACCTGGGAAATGCGACTCG
>DNLZ01000337.1:6748-9753 GCA_003488325.1 Planctomycetaceae bacterium | reverse complement strand
TTCGCGCGTTCCTCTGGCGGCCGGACGGCGGCGACGGTGTCACGGGCCTCTTCAGGCACTGCGGCGAGTGCCTCCTCGCGTCGCTTCTCGAGCGACTCGGCCGTCTTCTCCGCGTCGCGGGCGAGCTGTTCGGCGGCGCGCCGTGCCTCGGCGAGTGACGGCACCTGCGAGCGTGCCAGTTCCATCTCCGGCGGCGTCATCACCACGACGCGATAGACGGGCGACTCGGCCCTCTGTCCCTTCGTGTCCACGACGAGGAGCTGCCACGCCAGGCTCATCCCGGCTTCGAGACCGAGCTGTTCGGCCGTGATCATGGGCGGCAGCGTCGCCTGGGTGTCGGGGGGACGATCCGCGAGCGAGACGCCCGAGAGCGGCTGCGGCGCACCAAGGCCGCGCGGGTCGGGTCCGATCCGGATCTCCAGGCGGTCGAGGCCCCAGTCGTCGAACGCGCTGCCTCCCAGCGGCACGTCGTCCGGTCGCTCGAGCGTGAGCGTCTCGGGCACGTCGCGCACCACGATCACGGGGGGCCGATCGACCGTGGGCACGATCTCGACCGCCGGGTCGGGCAGATTGCGGTCTCCCCGCGCGCTGGAAAACTCGAGCGCCGCGCGTTGCGGGTGCGCGACGGGCACGCCCCCCGTCCACCACCGCGAGCCGCGCGGACCCGGCGCAGCCTCACGGGCTGTGGCGGCGACGGCGTCCGCGTTCGTCGGGATGTCTGCGGAGCGCGGCTCCTCGGGCCGCAGCGCGAGCGCGATCGAGCCCGTCGGCCGATCGACCGGCTTCTGCACCGTCTCCTCGACGCGCTCGACCCAGCCGGGTCGATCGAGATGGATGCGACCGCCGTCGATCGAGAACGTCGCGGTCGTCACGCGGCGGCCGGCCAGCGGAGCGAGCTTCGCGAGCGGTGCGAGGAGCCGTGTCCACGCGCCCGGTTCCGGCAGCGGTCCGGCGACGAACCGCCGTGCCGAGCCGGCGGGCGGCGCGGCCTCGGCATCGCCCCAGACGATCTCGTCGCGGCCTCCGTCGTGCTCGAAGGCGGCGAGCAGCCAGGTCGGTGGTGCGGCGGCGTCAAGCCGTGCCATCACCGTGACGGCCCGCTCGTCGAGGCGATCCTTCGGGAGCACGAGTGGCTCGAGCCGCGTGCGCATCGTGAGCGTGGTGCGGTCCGACCCGAACGTGAAGCTGCGGAGTCCGCCGGCTGCCTGCGCGGTCGTCCAGCGCCACGGGATCTCGGAGACCGCGTCGCGTGGCAGGTCGTCCTCGAACCACACGCGCTCGTCGAACCGCTCCACGACCTCCGACTCGGTCGTGCGTTCGAAGAGCCGGATTGACCCCGCCACCGCCTCGGCCGACGTCTGGGCCGCGTACTCGACCGTCGCTCCCTCCGGTGCCTCGATCCGCTGCGCATCCCCCTCGACGGCGAGCGGTGCGTCGATCCGCATGTAGTCGGGCAGGCGGACGTGCCGCTCCACGCCGAGGATCTCCGGACGTGGGACGACGGAGATCGCATGCGTCTTCGTCCACGTGCCGCCTCCCTCGAGGCGGTAGGTCATCTTCTCGGTGAGACCCTCGAGGCTCGCCGTGAACCTGCCCTCCGGCGTGGCGGCCATCGGCCGTCGCGAGCGCGTCCCCGCCGCATCGATCAGCACGAGGTCGAGCGCATCGACCGTGCCGCGGGCGACCTGCGCCTCGATCGAGAAGGGTTCGCGTTCGAGCACCTCGACGTCGCCGGGCGACCGCAGTTGCAGCCAGGTCGCCGGGGGAATGTCGGCCGTCGGATCGCGGAGCCGCGCGAGCGTCACCGCGAGGCGGTCGCCAAGCGTCGCGTGGAGGAGTGCGACCACGGCGATGAGGCCGGCGACCCAGCACACGGCGCGGCCGAGCGCCCGCCACGGCACGATGCGGCGGGCACGAAACTCGCGCATCCGTTCGGTCGTCTCCTCGAGGAGCCGGTCGACGAGTCGCGGGCGGGTGGCTCCGCCGGTCGTGCCTCCGCCCCGCGCGAGGTCGACGACCGTGAGCAGCCGGTTGTGCATGCCGCCGAGGACGCGCTCGATTCGCAGGGCCACGGCGTCGAGCGACGGCCGGCGGTACGCGGGCAGGAGAATGAATGCGGCGCAGGCGAGCGCGACCGACAGCCACCAGCCGCCGAGCACGGCGATGCGACCCGCGACGGGCAGGGGCGCCGCGAGGTCGAGGAGCACGCCGCCGACGACCCAGGCCACGGCCGCGGCGACGGCGAGCAGGAGGCCCGTGGTGAGCACCGCGACGAGCAGGCCGCTGCGGGTGCGCGACACGACCCGCGCCACCTCTTGGAGGCCGTGCGGCGTCGCCTCGCCCGGCTCGTGCATGGAGTGGGAGGCCGTCGGTGAAGGACTCGACATGGTGGCACCGTGTGGGGCGTCAGGTGGCTCGACCGGAGCGCGATGACGTCGTTCGCGTCACGCCGCCGGTCGCATGCGTCGGTCGGAAGGCGTCCATCGAGCGTAGCGGGCGGGGGTCGTGCGGGCGCGTCATGCGGCCTCCGGGCCGGCGGTGGTGCCCACGGCCCGTGCGAGACGGGCCTCGAGGCGCGATGTCCAGGACCCTGCCGCCTGGGCCTCGCCCGGGGCGGCGGCGGGGCGGAGCGTGCCGAGCACGAACTCGAGCCCGATCAGGGAGAACACCACGATGATGAGCGTGCGCCAGATCTCGCGGCGACCTGCGAGGGTCGAGTGCAGCGTGGGATCCTCGGCCGTGCCCGCGAGCGAGGTCACCGCGTGCGGCGCGAAGAGTCGTGCGACATCCGCGGCGGGCACGTGCTCGACGGCCGCCGTCTCGACGTCCGGATTGACCGCCATGCCCAGCCGGATCGGGGAGGCGGTGAGGTCGGCGGGCGGCTCGACGTCGAAGGCATAGGTGCCCAGCCGGCAGGTCTCCTCGTGCGCCCCCGCGGCGCCGCCGTCGCCGGCGACGAGTTCGAGCGCGGTGCGGCGGCCACGAGGATCGACCACCTGCACCAC
>DNLZ01000337.1:0-6353 GCA_003488325.1 Planctomycetaceae bacterium | reverse complement strand
GGCGGCTCCGGCCGCAGGTGCTGCACCGCGCGCAGCACGAACGGCACGAACGCCGGGTGCACCGGCAGATTCGACCAGTCGGGCGTGGCCGGCACGCCGCAGACGAGCATGCGTCCCTTGCCGAGCTGCGTTTCGGCGACGAGCGGCGTGCCATCGTCGAGCCGGAGGAGCACGCTCTGCGGCGGCGGGCGCTCGCCCGCCCGGACGTCCCGCGACGGCAGCGGCCGCAGGAGGAGCGGCGTGTGCCGGAAGACGACGAGCGTGTCGAGCATGGCGCCGCGTTCGGTGGTCGCGGTCTCGGGAGCGGGCGCGAACGACGCGAAGATCGGATGCGAGTGATCGACCGTGCCGGGCGACCGCGCGTCGGACTCGGCGTCGGGATCGCCCACGGGCTTGCCGAAGAGGATGCCGGGCCCGTCGCCGACGAGCGACGTCGCCGCGTTGCCCGCCTTCGGCTGGGAACCGGCCACGAGCATGAGTCCCGCGCGGCCCGCGGAGACGTGGTCACGGATCCAGCCGGCCCGTCGCCCGTCGAGCGTGACGTCCACCGCGATGATGACGTCGGCGGCACGCACCTCTTCCTCCTTGAGCGCGTCGGCCCGCGCGACGGTGACGGCGAGGCTGGCGGCGTCAGCGGCCTCCTGCGGTGCGGCCGGCGCGTCGGGGCCGGCCGACGAACGCGGGCTCTCGAGCGCCGTCCGCAGGAAGAGCGCGGGATCCGCGAGCGGTGCGACACCGGGAGGCGCGACGACGAGGACGCCGACGCGGGGCTCGACGTTGAGCACGAAGTGCAGCGTGTCATCCTCAGGAAACGCGTCGGCCGGCAGGGCGACGTGGCCGCGGAGCACGCCCGCCCGAGTGGGCGTGAGCGACACGAGCGTCGTCGCCTCGCGATCCTGCGGCACGACGACCGGCACCTGCGCCACCACCTCGTCGTCGAGCACGACCGTGGCCTTCGTGTCGGTCGCGCCCGCGAATCCCGCCGCCGCCACGCGCAGCCGAAGCTCCACCGGGAGACCGACGACCGGTCGCTGGGCCCGCGGCGGATCGCCGAGCACCGCGAGATTGCGCACCGGACCGCTCTCGGCACCGAGATCGGCCACGACGAGCTGCACGTCGTCGGGGAGCCGCGTGGCCGCCGGGTGCTCGCCCAGCCGGTTCCACGCCCGCGCCTCGCAGTTCGAGGCGATCCACACGGTCCGTGGCCCGCGCGGCGGACCGGAGAGGGCGAGCGCCAGTGCGGCGCCGAGATCGGAGGTGCCCGGATCGGGCTCGAGCCCGTCGAGCTCGGCGGTGATCCGCAGGCCGTCGCCACGCGCGGCGCGGTGGAGCAGCCGCGGGCTGATGCCGGCACGCACGAGTGTGACGAAGTCGTCGGGAGCGAGCCGCTCCACGGCCGCGGCCACCGCCGCCCGGATGCGATGCAGTGCGGAGAGGCCGTCCGTGACGAGCCCCGTCGTCATTCCGGCGTCGATCACGAACACGACGTCGCGCCCCCCGCGGCCCCCGAAGAGGGCGCCCGAGTGTTCCACCACGGGCCGGGCGAGCGCGGCGACGGCGAGCGCGACCACCGCCGTGCGCAGCAGCAGGAGCAGCCACTCGACGAGCTGCAACCGGCGCCGCTGCTGCACGTAGCCCTCCATGAGGAACCGATAGGTCGGCAGCTGCACGTCGCGGAGCCGGCTGAGATTGAGCAGGTGAAGGATCACCGGCAGCGCGGCCAGCGGCAGGAACCAGAGAAGCAGGGGATTGAGCATGAGTCGGCGACGTCCGCTCGATCGTGGTGGTGTGGGATGCGGTGTGCCGTCAGCCGGCTCGTGCCCGGCGGGCGAGGAAGGTGGCGAGGGCCTCGGCGTACGGCGTGTCGGTGCCGATCTGTTCGTAGGCGATGGCCCGCTCGAGGCAGGCGGAGCGGACCCGTTCGCAGAATCGCGCGAACCGCTCGAGGTAGGCCGCCCGCACGTGCCGCGGATTGGCGACGAGCCGTCCCTCCCCCTCGGCGTCGCGGAAGCGGGTCGGCTTCTCCCAGGGGAACGTGCGCTCGGCGGGATCGACGAGATGCAGCACGATGAGGTCGTGCCGGCGATGGCGCAGGAGACCGAGTCCCGTCCCGAGCGCGTCGGGATCGTCGAGCAGGTCGCTGACGAGCACCACGATGCCACGTCGTGGCAGTCGGCCGGCCACCTCGCGGAGCACCGTCCCGAGCGACGTGTCGGTGCCGGGCGTGGCTGCCGCGAGCGTCTCGAGGATCGCATGGAAGTGGCGGCCTGCCGACCGCGGCGGCACGAACGCGCGCACCGCATGGTCGAACGTCGCGACGCCGGCCGCGTCGTTCTGCCGCAGGGCCAGATGGCAGAGCGACGCCGCGAGGAAGCGGCCGTACTCGAACTTCGTCGGCCCCTCGCCCCCCGAGAAGTCCATCGACCGGCTCGCGTCGAGGATGACGGTGACGCGTGTGTTGGTCTGATCCTCGTGGAGCTTGACGAAGAGCCGGTCGGTCTTCGCAAGCAGCTTCCAGTCCACCATCCGCAGCTCGTCGGATGGCGTGTAGGGCCGATGGTCGGCGTACTCCACGCTCGAGCCGAAGAAGGGGCTCGGGTGGAGCCCCGACAAGAGCCCCGTCACGGCCGTGCGGGCGACGAGGTCGAGCCGCGCGGCGAGCGCGAGCCCGCTCGAGTCGATGACGGTGTCGGTCATCCGCCCGCCCGTCGTCGCTGCCATCGTGCACCTGCCTTCCGATCTCGACGGAGTGTCCGGGGAACGCGGGCGACCGCGGCGGTCAGTCCGCCTCCGGCACCGCGTCGAGGATCCGTTCGATGATCGTGTCGGCCGAGACGCCCTCGCTCTCGGCGGTGAAGTTCGCGACCACGCGGTGCCGCAGCACCGGCTTGGCCACCGCGCGGACGTCGGCGAACGAGACGTTCGGCCGGCCGTCGAGCAGCGCCCGCGCCTTGCCGCCGAGCAGGAGCGCCTGGCAGGCCCGCGGCCCCGCGCCCCACGAGAGCCAGCGCCGGGCGTCCGCGGGGCACGTCGCGTCGGTGGGACGCGTGGCCCGCGAAAGCCGCACGGCGTACGTCGCCACCGGCTCGGCCACGAGCACGTCGCGCACGACGTCCTGGATCTTGAGGATGTGCTCCGCGGTGAGCACGGGCTCGAGCGACACCGACTGCCGCGAGGTGGTCGACGTGGCGATGCGCACCTCGTCGGCGAGGCTCGGATAGTCGACGGTGATCTTGAACATGAAGCGGTCGAGCTGGGCCTCGGGCAGCGGATACGTGCCCTCGCTCTCGATCGGGTTCTGCGTGCCGAGCACGAAGAACGGACGCGGCAGGTCGTAGGATCGCCCGGCCACCGTGACCTGCTGCTCCTGCATCGCCTGAAGCAGGGCTGCCTGAGTCTTCGGTGGCGTGCGGTTGATCTCGTCGGCGAGCACGAGGTGCGCGAAGACGGGCCCCTTCACGAAGCGGAGCTCGCGCTGGCCGCTCGCGCGATCCTCCTGGAGGATCTCGGTGCCGGTGATGTCCGACGGCATGAGGTCGGGCGTGAACTGGATCCGGTTGAAGGAGATCGAGAGCAGCCGCGCGAGGCTCGAGATCATGAGCGTCTTCGCGAGGCCGGGCACGCCCTCGAGGATGCAGTGCCCCTTGCAGAAGATCGCCATGAGGAGCAGGTCGAGCACCTCCTCCTGGCCGACGATCACACGGCCGAGCGACTGGACCATCCGCCGGTGTGCGGAGGCGACCGCCTCGGCCGCTCCGGCGACGGCGGTGGAGCGGGCATCGGCGGTGGTGCTCACGGGCGACTCCTCGGCGCGATGGCGGGGTGCCGAGCCATGCACCCCCGGCCACCAGTGTCTCACCGGGAGCCCGGGCTCACAACCACCCCGACGATCAGCCGACGCGTCAGGGGAGCGACGTGGCCTGTCCGCTGTTGAAGTTCCAGAAACCGCACCACACGTCGTGATCGACGGCATACGAGACCATCCGCACGCTCCCGTCCGCGACGAGCGTCGGGGAGGAGCCCGGGTGTGGCGAGCCGAGCACGTTGTTGGACCCCCAGGCGATGTTGGAGGCGGTCTTGCCTGTCACGACCGTCGAGTCGTGATCCTGCTGGAGGGGAAACGCCTGACGGTTGTGCCAGACGCTCGTCAGCAGGTTGAGGTCGACGTCGTTCCCGGATCCGCCCCCGTAGTTCGCGGGCCGCATGCCGCGGTGCCCCAGCATGCCCGTCTTCGACGTGCCATTGAGCCCGGTCACGATCGGAAGGCTCGACGCCGACCAGCGCCCGTTGCCGCACCACGACCCCATCACGGTCAGCCATGAACCGGCGATGGCGGCCTGGCCGGGGCCACGATGATTGTTGTCCCATCCCGCCGGATGGACCGGGATGTAATCGACCCGCGCCGCCGTCATGCCGCTGGCGGTGCGTCGGCTCGGGCACAGGCCATTCGAGAACGGTCGGGGCGGCGTCGAGGTGTTGTCCGCCTGTTCGACGAACGGCAGCAGCGCGACGAACGGGCTCACCGTCGACTCTCCGGACGGAAAGGCGGCGAGGTTCGCTCCGCCCTGCGTCGTGTATCCCGTCGGCAACCGCCGGTAGGTGGTGTCGTGGTTGTGAAAGCCGACGCCGAACTGCTTCAGGTGATTGGTGCACTGGCTGCGGCGGGCGGCCTCGCGGGCCGATTGCACCGCCGGTAGGAGCAGGCCGATGAGCACCGCGATGATCGCGATCACCACGAGCAGTTCGACGAGCGTGAAACCATGTTTCGCGAACGGTCTCCCGCAGGGGACCGGGCGACTGCCGCGGAGGACGCCGTGTCGCGCGGGACGTCGCGAACGCATGGAGCGTCGATCGAGTGACATCCCGTGAGACTTGATCGTCGTGTCGGCACACGGACCCATGCTCAAAACCCCCGGAGTGTCGTGATCAGCGGATCGAGTCGGGCTCGGCGGCCTCGAATGTCAGTCCCATGTGGGTGGCGATCATCTTCTTGCCTTTCATCCCCTCCGCCTCGTGCAGGATGACGATCTTGGGCTGATCGGACGGGGGCAGGCTGGCGAGCGTCGGCGAGCCCGTCAGATCGATCCCGTAGCGGACGACATAGGGCTGACCGTCGCGGGACGAGATGAACGCCCCATCCACGTCCTCGACCCCGAGGCTCGCGATGTAGCGACGAAACGTCTCCGCATTCGGCGGCGCGGCGTTCGCGTGCCGGCCGGCATACTGGAGGTAGTATCCCGTGATGGTCCCGATGTTCGACGTCGGCACGGGATGGGCCGGGGCGCACCCGCCGACGGCGGCGAGTGCCAGAGCGATCGGAAGAAGAGACGTGCCGCGCGACGACGCGTGTCTCATGGTCCACCTCGCGGGGCGGGCCTGCCACACGGCCGAGGCGATCCGGATCGGGCGACCTCGCGCGTTCATCACGCAACCTCCTCGCTCCGCGACCGATCGGGGGATGTGTGGGTCGCTCGCCGACGCGAAGACATCCCTCGCCCGCGAGTGGGGTCCGACCACCCGGATCGCTTCCAGAATAGTGCCAGCGAATCGTCGCTGCAATCGACCCGCAGGCCTGCCGATGTCCCGCGTCAGCGGCAGGCACGCCAGGCGGCGATGAAGGCGTCGGCGGCGGCCCGCACCTCGAGCGCCGTCTTTCCCGGTCGGTAGAGCGCCGAGCCGAGGCCGAACCCCGCCGCCCCGGCAGTGAAGTAGGCCGCCATGTTCTCGGTCGTGATCCCGCCGGTCGGCATGAGCGGAAGATCCCGCGGAAACACAGCCTTCCATGCCTTCACCACGGCCGGCCCGATCTGCTCCGAGGGAAAGAGCTTCAGCATGTCCGCGCCGGCCGCGAGGGCCGCGAATCCCTCCGACGGCGTGGCCACGCCGGGGCATGACACGAGCCCCTCCGCCTTCGTCGCCCGGATCACGTCGGCGTTCATGTTCGGCGAGACGATGAACGACCCGCCCGCCCGGGCCACGTCGGCAACCTCCGTCGTTGCGAGCACCGTGCCTGCCCCGATGCTCGCGCGATCGCCGAACAGGGCCGCGAGCCGTCGGATGCTCTCGCATGCCTGTGGCGAGTTGAGCGGAATCTCGATCACGCGAAAGCCGGCGGCATGAAGGCACTCGCCCAGCGGACCGACCTCGTCGGGTGTCACACCACGGAGGATCGCGACGAGCGGAAGCTCGGTGAAGTGGTGGAGGAAGCGTGAACCAGTCGTCATTGACGCAGGGCTCCGGAGGCGGATGTCGATCATCACTGCTGCCGTGCCGCGCGCGAAGGTATCGGGTCACTCGGCCGGGGAATATGTGGTTCAAGCATGACTCAACGCGGGTCGGGGTTGCCGACTCCC
>DNLZ01000426.1 GCA_003488325.1 Planctomycetaceae bacterium | reverse complement strand
AGAAGGCGTGCGCCACGTGGGAGCCAGCGCCGGAGCCGGATGGAAGGGTAGACTCGCACGCGGTGGCGACGGGTTCCGGGCGGCGCGGGAGGAGGATCGTGAAGACGACAGGTCACACGACGCGGGTGGCCCCGCTCGCAGGTCTGTTGGCCCTCGTCGTCGTCGGGGCGACGCCCCGGGCGGCCGACGACTTCCGGCCCGTCCAGAGTCCGCTGCCCGTGCCGCCGCCGCCGGGCGCGATCGTGCTGTTCGGCGACGGCTCGGAGGGCGAGCCGAAGTTCACGGCGATGTCGGGGGGAGCGATCGACTGGCCGGTGGTGGACGGTGCGCTCGAGGTGGCGCGGACGAAGCAGGCGGCCAACCACATCGTCTCGACCGTGACGTTCCGCGACGCCGACATCCACGCCGAGTTCATGGTGTCGCCGGAGGAGCACGGCAACAGCGGCCTCTACATCCACGGCCACTACGAGATGCAGATCTACGACTCGTTCGGCACCGATCCGCCGACGGAGCAGGACGAGGGAAGCCTCTACCGCTTCGCGCCGCCGCTGGTGAACGCGGCCCGGCCTGCGGGTGACTGGCAGGTCTACGACATCCGCTACACGGCACCCCGCCGTGATGCGTCCGGTGCCGTGATCACACCCGGATCGATCACCGCGTGGCTCAACGGCACGAAGGTGCAGGACGGAATCGAGTTCACGGAGCCACGCAGCCCCTACGTGCCCTACAAGCACGGCGTGACGGAGCACCTTCGGAACGTGGAGAAGCGGCTCGTGTCCACCGGCGAGGGGCCGCTCTTCCTCCAGGACCACCGCAGTCCCACACGGTTTCGGAACGTCTGGATCGTGCCGCGGTGACGAGGCGGGCCGACGCGGTCAGCCGCGGGCGCCGCCGTCCTCAGGCAGCCGCTCGCGCTCCCACGCGTCGCGCCATGCGGCCCACTCGAGCCGCGCGACGGGCCGCGACGTGCTGACCCCGTCGATCTCCTCGGTCACGAAGTCGGCCCCGCAGAGCCGGTCGAATCCGGCGAGGGCCAGCGACACGATCTGCCGCCGGTCGTCGGGCAGGACCGCGAGCCAGCCTGGATCGGCGACGTGGCTGGAGAGAGAGCCGCCCCCCTGCACGAGTTCGAGCCGGAGCGGGCGGGGGTCGATGCCGTCGGCCGCGAGGTCGATCGCCACCCGATTCGTCGCGAGGCGCACGTCGGCCACGCGGATGACGACGTCCCGCATCGGCCGCGTGCGTCGCAGGAGGCCGAGGCATTCGTCGTCGACGAAGGCGGCGATGTCGTGGGTCAATTCCACGAGTTGTTCCTCGACGCGGCCCGTCCCCCGGCGCACGGGAATCCCGTCGGCGCCCCGCGCCTGCCGACGCATGCGGGCGAAAAGCTTCGGGATCGTGCCCGAGTGAAACCCGGGCATGAGGAGCCGCCGCATCGTCTCGCCATGCCGGCCGACGAGGACCGGCATGAGCAGGCGTGGACGGTTGGCTGCGTACAGCCGCCAGTTCTCCTTGAGCTCCCAGGCGAGGAATCCGAACACGCCTGGGGTCGTGGCGGAGACGAAGGTCACCGTCGTCAGCGCGAGCCCGCGCTCCATGCCGGTGGCGGCGGCGAGGTTGCCCGCGACCATCGGGATCATCGGGACCAGGAGCTTGTGCGAGACGGTGACGACCGGGAAGTGCTTGATCGGATTGAGCTGCGGCTCGATGAGGAGCGTCACGCAGAACCGCACCACCCAGTCCACTCCCGCCCAGAGTGTCGTGAGCACCGCCTTCACGGCCAGTGCGAGCCGCGACTCGTCGCTGCGGAATCGCAGCTGCTCGTCCACGGCATAGAGCGTGCCCTCGACGACGTCGATCGCACGGCGGAAGAGATCGACGATCCAGCCGATGAGGCCGACGACGAGGTGCGCGTGCAGCTGGTGGAGCACGCGGCCGATGCCCTCGAGCACGCGCTCCTGGACGAGCCGGCCGACGGGCGCGTTGAGGATGGCGGCACTGGCGGCGAAGACGGCGACCGGCAGCCACGGATCCCCACGGGACACGACCGCGTCGCCGTGCGGCAGGAGGAGCCACACGATGGCCGTGAGGACGAGCGGACTCCACGCGTAGCGCCGGAAGAGCCGCACGGGCCGGCTCCGCAGCACCGCATCCACCCAGGGAAGCCGCAGCAGGCGGCGGGGCAGCTCGATGCACACGTGGACGAGGAGCGTCCCGACGGCCCGCAGGGCCTCGACCGTGGAGGACCGCACCTGCGGAAGGTGCACGAGGACCCAGATGAGTGCCCCCGTGGCCAGCACGGCCGGCCGGCTCGAGATGTGGACCGGTTCCCCGAAGGAGTAGGCCGTGAGCGGCTCCACGACGTGCTCGAGGCCTTTCCACATCAGCCACGCGCCGCCGAAGGGGAGCAGGAGATGGAGCGTGATGGCGCGGCCGAGCGGCAGGCCGAAGCCGACCGCGCTGAGCCGCTGCATCGCGAGCAGATAGAAGGGGGCCTGCCGATACGCGCCGTCGAGCACGGTCGCCAGCCGCCGGTCGGCACGCAGGAGCGCGTCTCCGCCGAGCAGTTCGCCGACGCCCGAGAGGTCGGCGAGCTTCACCTGGTTGCGCGAGACCGCGTCGCGCAGGGCGCCGAACGACTCGAAACCCCTCGTCACGACGCCGTCGAGCAGCTCGTCGACCAGCGTGTCGAGGGCTGCCTCCTCCACGAGCGTCATCGGCACGAGGCCCGCCCCGGTGACCGCCCGACGCACCTCGGGCCCGAGCCGGTCGCGCACGATCGACTCCGTGGCGGCGAGGCCCGCCGTCAGCAGGTCCGTCGCGTCACGGCGCAGCGTGTCGGCCGGGTCGAGCGCCTTGAGCCGGCGGAACGCGGCGGCGAGGTGCCTGTGCACGAGCGCGACCCGCTGGCTCGGCAGGGGACGGATGAGCGGCACGCGACCGAGGCTGAACGCCCACGCGAGCAGCCGGGTGCGGTAGCTCTCGCGCTCCGAGTCGACGCACGCCCGCTGCAGGTCGTAGAGGAGCCGGGCCGGCTGCGACCAGGCGGAGCCGGCGGCTCGATCGAGCAGGCCGCGCACGATCGTACGGGTGGTCTCGGACGCCACGCCGTCGAGTCCGACGGCGCGCTCCAGACGCCGTGCGAGCGCCACGACGCGTCGCTCGAACGAGGCTCCGGTGTCGGCGTCGAGCGTTCCGGCGCGGAGCCTCCACAGCAGGAGCGCCGCCCGCACGTCGTTGCCTCGGCGGGCGGCCGCGGCGGCACGGCTGCGAAGCGCCGCCGCGGTGAGGCGACCCACGGGACGCGGGGCCCCGACGGGCTGGGCCGCGGAGGTGGAAGGCTCGGC
>DNLZ01000471.1 GCA_003488325.1 Planctomycetaceae bacterium | reverse complement strand
AGGCAGGAATAGTGGATTGTGAGCGAGGCACACATGGTACTCGTCGTCGTCGCGACATCGTTCGTGAGTGCCTCCGATTTACGCACGAAATGCAAAATGGTTCAAGTCTTTGGTCGGGCCGGGAACCGGGGAATCGACCCGGCGGCTGCCGCGGACGCCGCCTGGTGACACCCGCACGTCAATTCCGGCCCAGAAACCATCGGATGATGGCATGCCGGTCAGCCGTGCAGGCATACTTCAGAGCCGCTTCATCGTGGCGAAACGACGCGGGACCGGACCAGTCGCGGAGGGTGCTCTCCGATGTGGACACGACGGGGAATCCGTGACCTTGCGTCGGGTCTGGTCCCCGCCCTCGCGACACTCACGATCGGACTGGCGGGGCTCGCCCCGGCGGCAACCTTCCGCTTCGGTGACCTGCCGATCACGGTGCCCGACGGGTTCGTCGTCGAGCGGATCGCGGCACCGCCGCTCGTCGAGCGGCCGGTGACCGTCGCCTTCGACGAGGACGGCAGGCTGTACGTCGCGGAGTCGAGCGGATCGAACGCCAAGTTGGCGGAACAGCAGGCGGCCCCCCGGCACCGGATCCTGCGGCTGGAGGACGTCGACGGCGACGGCACGTTTGACCGTCGCACGGAGTTCGCCACGGGCCTCATGATGCTGCAGGGCACGCTCTGGTACCGGGGCTCGCTCTACGTGTCCGCCGCGCCCCAGATCCTCCGGCTCACCGACACCGACGGTGACGGCGTCGCCGACGAGCGGGTGGTGTGGCACGACGGCAGAACGCTCACGGGCTGCGGCAATGATCTCCATGGGCCGTATCTCGGCCGAGATGGCCGGCTCTCGTTCACGAAGGGCGCGTTCGCCGAGCAGACGCACGACCTCGTGGGCCGGCCCGGCTGGAAGACCCGCGCGGCGCACGTGTTCCGGGCCCGGCCCGATGGCTCGGGCCTCGAGGTCGTCATCACGGGCGGCATGGACAACCCCGTCGACGTCGCCTTTACGTCGGCCGGAGAGGCGCTCCTCTCGGCCACGTTCCTCGAGCATCCCGCCGCCGGCCGACGCGACGGAGTGGTGCACGCGATCGCCGGTGGCGTGTACGGAAAAGATCACGGCGTGCTCACCGGTCATGCCCGCACCGGCGAGTTGATGCCCGTGCTCGTGCATCTCGGAGGGGCCGCCGCCTGCGGCCTCCACATCCACTCGGGGTACGGTCTCGGCCCCGAGTTCCGCGACAACGCGTTCGTCTGCGCGTTCAATCTCCGCGGCGTGTCGCGGCACGTCCTCGTGCCCGATGGTGGCACGTACGTGGCCCGGGACGAGCCATTTCTGACCGCCGATGCCGCCGACTTCCACCCGACCGACGTCGTCGAGGACGCGGACGGATCGCTCGTCGTCATCGATACCGGTGGCTGGTACAAGCTCTGCTGTCCCACCTCCCAGCTCGAAAAGCCGGCGGCGCTCGGTGGGATCTACCGGGTGCGGCGGGCCGACACCGCTCCTCCGGCGGATCCCCGCGGCCGCGCGATCGATTGGGCCGGCCTCGACATCGACGGGCTCGTCCGACTGCTCGCCGACGCGCGGCCGGCGGTGGTCGAACGGGCGACCGAAGTGCTCGTCGACCGTGGCGACGCGGCGGTGCCGCCTGTCGCGGCGTTGCTCGACGTGTCACGGGCACCACGTCGTGACACGCGACTCGCCGCGGTGTGGGCGCTCGCGCGGCACGACACACCAGAATCGATCGCTGCCACGCGGGCCGCGCTTGCGGACCCCGAGGCCGACGTGCGGCGCGCCGCCGCGCACGCCGCGGCAGCGGCCCGTGATGCGGGTGCCGCGCCGGCGCTCATCGCTCTCCTGCACGATCCCGACGCCGGAGTGGCCCGAGTGGCGGCCGAGGCTCTCGGTCGCAGCGGTGGCGACCATGCGGTGCGGGCTGTGCTTGCCGCCTGTCCCCGGGCAGAGGACCGCGCCCTCGAACACGCGCTCACCTACGCGCTGGTCGAGGCGGGGCTCCCGGCGTTGCTCGTGGAGGCGCTCGACGCGTCCGACGCGCGCGTGCGTCGCGCGGCGCTCGTCGCGCTCGACCAGATGCCGCTGCGGCATCCGGAGGTCATCCCGGCCGACCGATCCCGTCTGCGCGACCATGTGCTCGCCGCCTGTCGTGACGACGACGCGGCACTCCGCGATGCCGGTCTCTGGCTCGTGTCACAGCATGCCGAGTGGGCCGACGCGTTGGCCGACGACGTCGGCGGCATCCTCGCCCGGCTCACGGCGGCCAGGGGGGCACAGCCACCGCGCGTCACCGAGGCCGAGGCGCTCGTCGAACGGCTGGCACGCATCGCCGTGGCTCCCGCGATCGCCGCGGCGCTGGCAGCGGAGTGCGTCGATGGCGAGGATGCAGGAGAGCCGAAGGCGAGCCGCCGTGAGGCGGCCCTCGACGTGATCGACCGGGCACGACCCAAGGAGGTGCCAGACGCCTGGGTCGAGGCGCTCGCGGCGATCCTGCCTGGGGCCGCGACGACAGGGGTCCGTCCCGGTCGATCTCCTCCGGTGGATGCGGCTTTCCTCGGACCGGTACTCCGCACGCTTGCCGGCCTGTCGCTCTCGGCGGCCCAGCGCACCCGACTCGCGCCGCAGGCGCTCGCCATCGCCGGCGACGCGACGTCTCCGCCGGCCCTCGTGACGCTGGCCCTGCGCGTGGTCGGTCCGGCGGAGACGATCCCGGCTCCGGTGGTCGCACGACTCGTCGCCATCCTCGGCCATGGGCCGGGGGACGGACGTTCCGCCGGCGATGCATCCCCGTTGGATCGCTCCGCGGCGGCGGCGGCGCTCGCGACGGCGACGTGTTCCCCCGCGGTGCTCGAGTCGATCGCCGCCACGTTCGAGACGCTGCCGCCGGGTGACGTGGCCGTGCTGCTGCCCGGCATCACCGCGGCGCGGGGCACGCCGCTCACGCGGTG
>DNLZ01000346.1:5334-6523 GCA_003488325.1 Planctomycetaceae bacterium | reverse complement strand
TCGGAGAACACCGGCTCGATGCCGAGCCCGGGGCCCGTCGGGAGTGCGAGGCAGCCGTCCTCCAGGACGAGTGGTGGGTGGGACACGGCGGCCTGCTCGGTGCGATCGGCCTGCGAACCGATCGTCTCGAGGATGAGGAAATTGGGGATGCACGCCGCGAGCTGGATCGACGCGGCGGTCGCGAGTGGGCCGTTGGGATTGTGGGGCGCGACGGGAACGTAGTGCGCTTCGGCGAGAGCCGCGATTTTTTTGGCCTGCATGAGGCCGCCGCAATTGACCACATCGGGCTGGGCGACCGCGACGCCGCCGGCCTCGAGAAATCGTCTGGCATCATGGATCGTGGCCCAGCGCTCGCCGGTGGCGATCGGCACCGGGCTCGTCATCGCCACCTCGCGGAGGGCCTCCGGGCTCTCTGGTGGCACCGGCTCCTCGACGAACAACAGTTCGATGTCGGCCAACGACGCGCACAATCGGCGGGCGTTGGCGGGACTGAGCCGACCGTGCACGTCGACCATGAGGTGCACCTGCGGACCGACCGCTTCACGTGCAGCGAGAAAAAACTCGCGCACCCGCGTGAAGAAGTCGGCCGGGAGAAGCTCCGTCTCCTTGTGCGATGGATCGATCGAGCCCCGCGTGCCGTAGTAGCCGAAGTCGTCCCGAGGGGCGCCACCCGCGATCCTCACCGCTTTGTCGCCGCCATACATCAGCGGCACTCCAGTCTTGAGCGCCCGATATCCGGAGGCGACGCATGCCTTCGCGGCTGTGGCGAACGATTCGGGGGTGGGTCCTGCCGCGCAGTGGCAGTACACGGGAATCCGCTCGCGGGTCGGACCGCCGAGCAGACGGTAGATCGGCACCCCGAGGCTCTTGCCGCTGATGTCCCAGAGCGCGATCTCGACGGCACTCAGCGGCGTGGCATGGGCGGGACCGCCCACCCAGAACGAATCGCGATACATCTTTTCCCACAGATCCTCGATGCACGTGGGGTCGCGGCCCACGAGAAACCGTGCGAGTTCGTGGATGCCCGCCTCCATCATGCGGGTCTTCCGCTTGAGCACCGTCTCCGCGTAGCCGGTGATCCCCGCGTCGGTGCGCACCGCGACGAAGATGCAGTTCTTCGCGCCGATCGCGGCCGAGACCACGTCGATCCCCACGATCTTCATTCAGCCCACCTCCCGAACGCGTTGCG
>DNLZ01000346.1:2972-4957 GCA_003488325.1 Planctomycetaceae bacterium | reverse complement strand
TGCCCCGTCTCATCGCAGGACCCCCTGACGGCGCATGAGTGACTCGAGGGCCTGACGCTGGTCCCTCGAAAGCGGTTCGAACGGCAGTCGTGAGTGACCGCCGTGCTCCCCGAGCAGATCGAGCCCCGCGCGCCAGATCGCCAGATCGTTCACCGGCCCGAGCACCTGATGCGTGAAGAGCTGCTTGAAAGGGAGCAGTCGATGCCAGATGCGGTGGGCCTCCGCCACGTCGCCCCGTGATGCGGCGTCCGCGAGTGCCACGCAATCCGCCGTGAGAAAGTTGAGGAAGCCGCTGATCCACCCGTGCGCGCCGCCGAGGAGCGCCTCCATCGGCGATTGAAACGACCCATAGAACACCCGCAGGCGATCCCCGCACCGATGCAGCAGGTCGTGCACGGGCACACAGCTCTCGAACGTGGACTTGACGCTCTGGACGACCCCCTCCTCCGCCAGCATGGCGACGTCGCTCGACGTCAGCTCCACGCAGGCGCTGTTGGCCGGGTTGTTGTAGAGCATGAGCGGCAACGACGTGGCGGCTCGCACGGCACGAAAGTGGTCGAGGACCGCCGGCTTGGGCGGCTTCTGGAAGTAGGGGAGAATCACGATCACTCCGGCCGCTCCCGCCCGTTCGGCCTGCTCGGTCATCGTGATGGTGTGCCGCGTCGCGTAATGCCCGGTGCCCGCATAGACCGGCACCCGCCCGGCCGCCGCGTCGATGACCACACGGATCACGCGCAGGCGCTCGTCGTTGTCGAGCGCGATGAATTCGCCCGACGTGCCCGCGGCCACGAGCCCGCGGGCGCCGCTGCGCAGGAGATACTCGACATGCCGCGCCGTGCCGTGCTCGTCGATCGCCCCCGCAGCGTCGAACATCGTCAACACCGCCGGCCAGATGCCACCGATAGGGCGTGTATCGGATGGGCCGTCCGAACCGGATGCCTCACGTGGCGTCCTCGCGGGATCTCGACGGTCGACCCGGGCGGACGAGACCGTGGGCTCGTTGCGCGTCATGACGCTCCCTTCCCTCACACGTCGTAGGCCGTCCACACGCCCGTGCAGCCGTGGCCACGCCGCACGTGCAACACGCCACGGGACGGATCGGCAATGTACCCGGCGATCGAATGCGTGCCGCCGGCTCCATGGCGGCAGATGCCGGCGGGGGCCCCGGCGTGATCCGCCAGCAGGTGTTTGAGCGGCTCGACATCCCATGCCCCCCAGCCCGCCTGCATGAGCGTCGCAAGCCGATCGAGTCGACAGGGTGAATCGGTCGACGTCCCGTCCTCGAAGCCGCGGAAGCCATCGGTCAGGTAGTGGTTCGTGTGCAGCCGCGCGTCGGTGAGCGGCCCTCTGTACTCGACGACGTCGGCGCCACGAATCTCGACGTCCGCGATCCCGCCCGCCCCGTCACAGAAGACGAAATTCGCGGCGGAGCAGGCGTGCCACCGGCGAGCGAGGCCCGTGCACTCGGCCACCGACCGGCACTCGAGGAACCCGCGGCGCAGCGGGTAGAACGGCAGCCCGGGCCGCCACGCGTGGTTGAACAGAGCATTGGCGAAGTTGGCGACGCCGTACTCGTTCATGCCGGCGTAGCCAAGCTGACCGGCGAACGTGAAGCACGTCGCCCGCGGGCGGCCGTCGTCGGGACGCAGGCGGAGGATGATGCCGACGGAGTCATATTCCGGTTCGAGGTCCTGATTCTGTCCCGCCAGGGTCCTGCCATCGACCGTCGCCCCGGCCGTGATCGCGAACGCCGAGCACCCTTCGGCAGCCCGCATGGCCTCGAGCCTGACCTGGCAGAGCAGCGCATGATCGAGCGGGATGCGGGCACCCTCCGCCAGGCCGCGCACCTCCTCGACGAAATCGATCGAAAAATTCTCGAGCAGCGGCAGGAACGAACGGGCGCGAATCCCGAGCGCGTCACGATCCAGCCCGCACCACCGCTCGATCGCCGCCAGATACCGGTCGATGAGCGGCCGCGCCTGCTC
>DNLZ01000346.1:0-2580 GCA_003488325.1 Planctomycetaceae bacterium | reverse complement strand
TCGTACGGCACGACTCACGCGTCGGCGTCGCCTTCGGACCCATCCGACGGCGTTCCCTTGCCGCGGCGCCGCGGCTGGCCCGACTCGTCGCGTCGGAACACCGCGACCACGTCCTCGACCGGCACCACGTAGAGGAGGTTGTCCGATTCGAAGTCCACCGGAATCGAGTTCTTGGGGTGAAAGAGGACGCGGTCGTACTTGGCGATCGGCACGTCGGCGTCTCGCTCCACCTGCAGACTCACCTCGACGACGCGTCCCGTGATCGTGGGGATCTCGGCCTTGTCGGGCAGCACAATGCCTCCCCGGGTGGTGTGTCGGCTTTCGTCCTTCCGGATGAGCACCCGCATCCCCAACGGCTCCACGAATTCGTCCACGCTTCGCTGTCCTGTCGGTGGGCCACCCGGTCGTCGGGCAGCCATGCAGCAGCAGTGGAGTCACAGGCAGCGCGAGCGTCAATCCGAGGCACACGGGGAGCGTCGGACGCCGCTACGACGTCTCGCCGTCAGCTTCCACCGCCACCCGCCGCCGCGATCTCCAACGCGGTTCGCTCCTCGGCCGTGAGTTCGACCTGGGCAGCGGAGGTCAGATCGGCGAACTGGCCCGCACGACGGGCACCCACGATCGCGCCGGTGACCGCCGGATGGGCGAGCACCCACGCCAGGGCGACCGCGCCGGGCGACACGCCCCGCCCGGCCGCGACCTCCCGAACGGCCTCGGCGACCGCGAGGTGGCTCGCAAAGGCCGGGTCCTGGAAGAGCGGGTTTTTGTGCTTCCGCCAGTCGTCCTCGGGCAGCGCGTCGCGACGCTCCGAAGACCACGTCCCGGTGAGCAGCCCTGACGCGAGCGGCGAGTACGCCAGCACACCGACGCCGTGCATCCGGCACCACGGCAGGATCTCCCGTTCGATCTCGCGCCGCAGGAGTGAGAACGGTGGCTGAAGCGACGTGATCGGCGCGATCCGCGCGGCCCGTTCCATCTGGGCCACGCTGAAGTTCGACACCCCGATCCAGCGGACCTTGCCTTCGTCGCGAAGCCGCGCGAGTTCCGTCCAGCCCTCTTCGACGTCCTCATCGGGCTCCGGCCAGTGCACCTGATAGAGGTCGATGCGGTCGATCTTCAGCCGGCGAAGGCTCGCCTCGCACTCGGCCCGCACGCTCGCCGCCTTGAGCCGCTTGCCGATCTCGCGACGCTCGTTCCAGACGCGGCCACACTTCGTGAAGATGAGCGGTCGCTCCCGCACGCCCTCGAGGGCGCGGGCGACCACCTCCTCGGAGCGGCCGAGACCGTAGACGGGCGCGGTATCGATCCAGTTGACGCCATGGTCGAGGGCCTCGCGGATGGCGGCGATGCTGTCACCGTCGTCCTGCGTACCCCAGCCGAAGGCCCAGTCCCCACCGCCGATCGCCCACGCTCCGAAGCCGAGCGGCGTGATCGCCAGATCCGACGCGCCGAGGGGTCTCGTTTGCATCGCGATCATACCCGTACGACCCAGCCGGCCCGGTACGAGGGGCGACCCCAAAGCCGCTCGGCGGCCGGATTGTCCAGCACCGCCCCGGTGCGCGGATCGCAGCGGACGACGGTGTCGGTGCGGTAGGCGATGTTGCCGAGGTGGCAGAGCATCGCGCTCTTCTGCCCCTCGTCGATCGGGCTGTTGAGCTCGGCCTCGCCACGGATCGCGGCGATGAAGTTGCCCATGTGCGAGAGGTCGCCGCTGCCTGCGACGCTGCTCGTGCCCGTTGCCGACTCGGCGCCTGCCTGATCGTAGATCGTCCACGAGTCACGATGCACCGCCATGGTGCCGGCGTCCCCGTAGAAGACGATCTCCGCCGGTGGCTTCTCCGCCCGCCGCGCGTGGCAACTGCTCTGCACCCACTCGCAACCGGCGTGCCCGAAGTCGTACGCGGCCGTGGCAGTGTCGGGCGTCTCCTGGAGGTCGTCGTGCCAGTACCGACCGCCCGTGTACGTGACCCGCAGCGGATGGTCCGCTTTCAGCCCCCAACGCAGGATGTCGAGGTAGTGGACGCCGTTGTTGCCCAGTTCGCCGTTGCCCCAGTGCCAGAACCAGTGCCAGTCGTAGTGGATGAGCGAGCGGATGTCGCGCTGCGGATCGTCGGGCACCGGTCCCTGCCACAGATCGAGGTCGAGCCCCTCGGGAAGCTTGCGGTCACGGGGCGCGACGGGTCCTCGGGCACCGTAGTAGAAGCCCCGGCCGAAACGCACCGTTCCGATCGCACCGGCGTGCAGGGCCGCGATCGCATCCTTCATCCACGTGCGTCGCTGGTTGCCCATCTGCACGAGACGGCCGTACTGCCTGGCCGCCGCGACGATCATCTCCGCCTCGCGAGGATTCTGGCTGCCGGGCTTTTCGACGTAGACGTGCTTGCCCGCCTGCAGCGCGAGCAGGGACGCGGGCGTATGCCAGTAATTCGGCAAGGCGAAGAAGACGGCATCGAGCGTCGAGTCATCGAGGGCCGCTCGGAAATCCTTCGCACCCTGCGGCGTCGGCGCACCCGCAGCCGCCACCGCCTTCATCGCGAGCGACAGTCTTTGCGGATCGACCTCCGCGAGGTGGGCGATCTG
>DNLZ01000251.1 GCA_003488325.1 Planctomycetaceae bacterium | reverse complement strand
CCGTCGCCACCTCGCGGGTGCGCGCACGCTCGGCGGCAGCCGCGCGCCCCAATGCCGCCGACGGCACGATCCGGAGCGACGAGGCAAGCACCTCGACGGCGCCGCCGGCGTCGCGGGCGACCCGTGCGAGCACCGACTCGAGCGGGTCGCCGTCACATTCGAGCGTGACCAGTCGATCGGGATCGATGCGTCGGTCGAGGACCACGGGGCGCCCGGCGAGCTGCGACACGCGCTCCGTCCAGTCTGCGAGCGGGAGGCCCGTCCAGCGGGCGTGGACCGGCCGATCGAGCGACGACACGGCGTCGGCCTCGGAGGAGGGGCGTGCCTGTCGCGCGAACCCGTTCGTGCTCGGGCGCACGACCTGGGCCGTGGCGGGCGTCACGGAGAGGACGGCCGTCGCGAGCATCGTCATGCAGATCGCGCGGGCGACGGGCGCCCGTCGCAGCGCGAACCAGCGCTCACCGGCCGCCGGCGGCACCGCCGAGGGCGGTTTCGATCCGGATTCGTGCGCGGCGGCCATCGCGTTTCCCGACATGCCCCGGCTCATGCGGCGGTGCGTCGCCCGGGCAGGCCGTACGACCGGCTTGGCCTCGCCCCTCTTCATGCGAGGATACCGTCCTGCCCCGACCTGCGTCGTCGGCAGGAACCAGTGCGTGGCGTCGGTGGAGGCACCCATGCGAACGATGTCCGGTGAAACCGCGGCCCCACCCCTCGTGCTCGCGCTCGACCAGGGGACGACCTCGAGCCGGGCAATCCTGTTCGATCGTCTCGGCAGGCCCGTCGCGGTCGGCCAGGAGCCGTTTCCCCAGCACGTGCGCCGGGCGGATGGTGTGGGTGGCGACGACCTCGGGATCGTCGAGCACGATCCCGAGGACATCTGGAACTCACAGATGCAGAGCGCCCGCGTCGCCCTCGAGCGGGCTGGCGTCGCCGCTCGGGACGTCGCGGCCGTCGGCATCGCCAACCAGCGGGAGACCACGATCCTCTGGGACCGGGACACCGGCCGCCCGGTCGCGCCGGCGATCGTCTGGCAAAGCCGTGTCTCCGCGCCGATCTGCGAGCGGCTCCGGGCCGCGGGTGTCGAGGACGAGGTGCGCCGGCGCACCGGCCTCCTCCTCGACCCGTACTTCTCAGCCACGAAGATCGTGCACCTGCTGGACACGATCCCCGGCCTGCGGGCGCGGTGCGGTGCCGGCGAGGTCCTCTTCGGTACCGTCGACAGTTTTCTCGTGTGGCGTCTGACGGGTGGGCGGGTCCATGCCACGGATGTCACCAACGCCAGTCGCACGCTCCTCTTCGACATCCACACCCAGGCCTGGTGTCCGGATCTCTGTCGCATCTTCGACGTGCCCCCCGAGATGCTGCCGGACGTGCGTCCCTCGAGTGGTCCGTTCGGCGAGACGGATGCGCACCTGCTCGGGGCCGCGCTAACGATCGGGGGGTGCGCCGGTGATCAGGAGGCGGCGGCATTCGGCCAGGGGGTGGAGCGGGCCGGCGACGCGAAGAACACCTACGGGACGGGCGCGTTCCTGCTCTGCTCGACGGGTGAGCGGGCGGTGGCCTCCGGTCACGGACTGCTCACCACGCCGGCCTGCGCCGTGGCCGCGCCGGGTACCGCTCCGGCCCGTCACTACTGCCTCGAGGGGTCGGTCTTCGTGGCCGGTGCGCTCGTGGGCTGGCTGCGCGACGGGCTCGGCATCATCGCGGAGGCGCGGGACGTCGAGCCGCTGGCCGCGAGCGTGCCCGACAGCGGAGGCGTCGTCGTCGTGCCGGCGTTGACGGGCCTCGGCGCGCCGCATTGGGACCCCCATGCCCGGGGCATGATCATCGGCCTCTCGCGGGCGAGCGGGCGCGGTCACATCGCCCGCGCGGCCCTCGAGGCGATCGCGCTGTCGGTCGCGGACGTGACCGAGTGCATGGAACGCGATGCGCGACTCAGGCTCACGCGGCTGCGCGTCGACGGCGGGGCGAGCGCCAACGACCTGCTCATGCAGATCCAGGCGGACGTGCTCGGCGTGCCCGTCGATCGGCCCGCCGTGCTCGAGACGACGGCCCTCGGTGCGGCGCTGCTCGCCGGTCTCTCGACGGGCGTGTGGGGCGGGTCGGCGGAGATGGCCGCGGCGCGCCGCATCGAGCGCACCTTCGAACCATCCATGCAGGCCGGTGCCCGCGACCGGCTGCGGGCCGCCTGGACGGACGCCGTCTCGCGCAGCAAGGGCTGGGCCGCGCCATTGAGACGCGGGGCTCAGTAGCGACGCGTGCCGTCGGCCACCTGTCGGCCGCGCTCGGCGACGAGCACCGAGGCGGAATAGCGGGTGGGATCGGCGGCGAAGGTGGCGCGGGTCTCCGGGGTCGCGAAGAGGTACATCCGCGACTGGTAGGTCACCCCGTAGCGGCGCTGACCCGGCGTCCTCGCTCCCGACTCCATCGCGAGCACGGGATCGTCGCCCGAGAGGGCCGGCGCGTAGCGATCGGGGTTGGCAAGGAACGTCTGTTGCTGCTCCGCTCCCGCGAAGAGGTAGGTGCGGCCGCGGTGACGAGCTCCCCACTGCACCCGGCCCTCGGCCCACGTGCCGTGATCGACGAGTGTCACGGGGCAGTAGCCCTCGAGGCCCAGTGGCATCGACCCGTGTACGTCGGGAGCCTCGACGGCACCGGCCGGCACCGGAGCTGCCGCCTGCGTGCCGGCTGCCGGCTGCGGACGGGCCGGGGGCATCGTGGGTGTCGCCTCAGCCGGGGATGTAGATCGCTTGAAGATCGAAAACGGCTTCTGGAGCGCGGCCAGCAGGCTGGAGGCGCGCCCCGGTTCCTGCGGCTCCGTCGGCGTGGCATCGGCCACGGTGCCCGAGTCGGGGGCCGCGCCCGGTTGCTGGCCCGAAGCCTGGGCCTGCGGTTGTGGTTGGACCGGAGCCTGACCGAACGACGCGGGGGATGCGGCCGCGTGCTGCTGCTCGGGCGCGGCGGTCGGCGGCACGGCCGGTGCGGGGGCGACGGTCGGCGTCGTCACGGGCCGACCCCACGGATCGACCGATGGCGAGGGCTGTCGCGCGGAGTCCATCCATGGTCCCGACGCTACGGCGGACGGGGGCGCGACGGTGCCGACCGGCTCGATGGTCGTGCGCGATGGCGGTGCGGTCGGTGCGGACACGAGCGGTCCCGTCCGTTCGGCCGGCCATCCCGGTGGGGCCGAGGAAAGCATCGGTTCGTCGATGCCGGCCGTCGATGCGATGCCCTCGAGCGCGGTCGCCGAGGCGACCGAGTGGTTCACCGGCGTGCCATGATCGGCAAAGCCCGGCGCGGCGGGCCCGGTCACGGCCGACCCATCGTCGGATTCGGCTCGCGCGAAACTCGAGAGCCGCCGAAGCTTGGCCGTCACAACCGAGATCGAGCCCTGCGGCTTCGGCACGCTCTCGACCAGCCCGGTGCCGGCGAACGGGCTGGCCTCCTCGAACACGCGCACGGATCGTTTGGTATCGATGCTCTCCGGTGAACCGGAAGCTGCCGCGGGGGCTGGACCAGCCGGGCTCGCGACGGCCGAGCCATCGCCCACCGGCCTGGCGTTCTGCTGGGCGAGACGGGCGACGACCGCGACGAATTCGACCGTCGTCGTCGGCATGTCGAAGACGCAGCGCACGCTCCCGTCGGCCGTGAGAATGCACCCGGCGGGAACCCGCGTGATGCCACACTGGCGGACGAACGCGGCGTCGATGTCGGCGTCCACCCGCACCGGCTCGAAGCATGCGGTGATCACCGCGTCGGCCTCGGGGGAGTTGAGCACCTCCTCGAGGACCGTCGCTTCCTGGCCGGCCCAGCGGGCGCTGACGACGGCGAACACCGGACGGCCGGATGCGGCGGCTGCGGCGGCTGCGGCATCGATCCCCGGATGCCATGCCGCAGCCGTCGCCGGGTGTGCAAGGATTCCGACGCCGACGAACGTCGCGGCTGCGATCACGAGGCCGAGGCGAGTGCGGCGGGACACCTCGCGGAGAGCGTGTGCGACGACCGGGTTGGAGCAGAGCATGGCGATGCCTCGGGAAATCAGTCGACCGGCCCTTGAGCGTCCGGTGGCGATCCGGCATCAGCGTGTATCGGTTGGTCCGGTCACAGGAATTGCATCGAAAATCCGGCGCGCCGAGACGCGGGGGCGCCCTCCTTGCCCAGGCCTCCCCATTCCCGTCGGCCGGTCCTGGTGACGGCCAAGGCATGTGAAGTCCGCCGCTGGGTGGAACTGCCCGACCCTGAGTGACCTCGCGGCGAGCGGGGTACGGTCGCCCTGCGGCCGGCACAGGCTTGACAGCATTCCGAAGCGTGGGGATACTGGGAAAGTCGCCGCGAAACACCGGTTCAGGCACGGTTTCGCCGCTGGGACTCTGGCCTGGTTCGATCGAGTGGGTTCGTCCCGCCGCATGGAACCGACCGGAGAGCTGCGGGTGAGACAGGCCGGGTGACGCGAATCGTGTCCGCCCGGCTGCACGTGTTCGGCCGGCGGGGGAATAGCAGGAAGATTCGGGGTCGGGAAAAGCGGGGAGAGTGGCGCGTGTGGCCGTCGGCCACGGCAGTCAGCGACAACTGCGCCGCCACGATCAAGCCAGGTGTTTCGGCCCCTCCGACGTCGGTGTACGTCGTTCGGTGTTCGGCAACGGGCTGAGAGTCCGTCCGTCAGGGAGCCGACCCTTGCCTGTGCCGGATGGCACGTGGTTTCGGGCGTTCCACGAAGCGGGCGGTGCTTCCCACGGGCGTGTGCCATTCCGCAGGACGTAGGCCCACACATCGTGAGTCACGCTTCGACGGTCGTTGGGCGGCGCACTGGGATGAGTGTCCGGTGAGTTTCGGATTTCTTTCACTGTCTCGCGGAGGGTAAACCGCATCCATGTCGAAGCGGAGGCGATCGAGGGGGCGGCAGTCAGGCTATGGCGGTCCTGGAGCCTATCCCCCGGGTGGAGCGGGCCAGGGCTATCCGCCCGGTGGCGGTGGGTACGGCGGTCGCAGGCGGGGACGGTTTCGCCGCCCGGGCGGTCCCGGTCCGGCGCCCGCAGGCGCGGGTGCTGTCGGCATGGACAGCGAGGGCATGCGGGCCCCGGAGCCCGAGCCGGAGGTCACGGAGAACGGGGAGCCGATTCCCCTGGAAACGGGCGCCGGCGTCCTCGAGATGCACCCCAATGGCTACGGCTTCCTGCGGAGTGCCGAGACGAACTACAACCGCGAACGCACCGATCCCTTCGTCCCCGCCCCGATGATCGAGCGCTACCGCCTGCGCGAGGGCGTGTTCATCAAGGCGCTCGTGCAACCGGCGCGGCGGCAGCAGGGGCCGCGGGTGCGCGAGATCGAGTCGGTCGAAGGCATGCCCCCGGATGAGTACGTCAACGTCAAGACGTTCGATCAGCTCACGCCCATCAATCCGGAGACGTGGCTGCGGCTGGAGACGGGACAGCAGCCGATCACGACCCGGGTGATGGACCTGCTCACGCCGCTCGGGAAGGGGCAGCGGGCGCTCATCGTGGCGCCTCCGCGCACCGGCAAGACGGTGCTGCTACAGCAGGTGTCGCAGGCGATCTCGCAGAACCATCCCGAGCTGACGCTCGTCATGCTGCTCATCGACGAGCGACCCGAGGAGGTCACCGACATGCGGCGGTCGGTGAAGGGGGAGGTGCTCGCCAGCAGCCTCGACTGCGACGTGGAGAGCCACGTCCGACTCTCGCAGCTGGTCATCGAACGCTGCAAGCGGATGGCCGAGGCGGGCAAGGACGTGTTTCTCCTGATGGACTCGATCACCCGGATGGCGCGAGCCTTCAACAAGTGGGTCGGCAACACCGGCCGCACGATGTCGGGCGGCGTCGACATCAAGGCGCTCGACATCCCCAAGAAGCTGTTCGCCACGGCGCGGGTGTTCGAGGAGGGCGGCTCCCTGACGATCGTCGCGACCGCGCTGATCGACACGGGCAGCCGGATGGACGAGCTGATCTTTCAGGAGTTCAAGGGCACGGGCAACATGGAGCTGGTGCTCGACCGGAAGCTGGCCGACCGGCGGGTCTGGCCCGCGATCGACATCTCGCAGTCGGGCACGCGCCGCGAGGAGAAGCTGCTCGACGCGAACACGCTCCACGCCGTGAGCATGCTGCGACGCACCCTGTCGAGCATGCACCACGTCGATGCCATGGAGCAGCTCACGAAGCAGCTCGCGAAGTTCAAGAGCAATCGCGAGTTCATCTCGCTGATCGCCAGCTCGCGCGGGGACGATTGACGGCCGTCCGGACGCGGAAGGCTGACGCAGGGCCGCGCCTCGGATCAGCGCGGGCCGTCACTCCTGCGGCGATTCACCCGATCCAACCAGTAGGCGTACTGCGGATCTCCGCAGCGAAACGAGAACACGGCGTCCGGGAGGCGTTCGTGCTCGGCTCCTGCCGACCGGACGCGTACGACGAGGACGTCGTCTCCACGCCGCTCGATCGTGAGCCGATCGTCGGGAATGGACGCGCTGTCTGCCGAGGCGGAGCCGGGAGGCATCGCAGGGCCGGAGGGCATGGCGGTACCCGGCAGGGACGCTCGAGCCGGGCGAGGGGAAGGCTGAGCCGAAGATGCTGTGGGGGAACAGAGCTGGCCGACGTCGTCGTGGACGGCTTTGGGCTGCCCCACACACGTCTCTCATACTATGGCAGACGCTGTCGGTCGACGCCAGCAGCGGGCGCGCGTGCGGTGTTTTGACACGCTGAAACAGGCTTTTCTATACTTCAGGGCTTTGCTCGGGGGATCGCGCAGCGGCTCCCCGCCGACCGTCCAGGAGAGACCGCCATGGCAGCCTATGCCTCGTTGGCCGATGACTTCTACGTGAACGTCAACCTGGCCACCGAGATGGAGCTGCCGTCCCACCGCGAGACGATCCTGCAGTACTTTGAGCGGGTGCAGCGCCACTATCCGTCGATGCGGAAGTTCTACTGCCGGGACAAGCGGGACTATGTGCTCGAGGAGGACAAGGAGCAGGGACGGTATCGCTGGGCCGCCGTGGAGGCGAAGCGACTCTGCTCGGGCCAGGTGAATCCGCCCTCGATCGAGGCGGCGCTCGAGCAGCATCGCCTCGTGCTCGACCTGGCGCCGGCGTATCTCTCGGTGAGCCCGCTCGACTGCGAGGCCCTCGACGTGCTCTTCGGGTTCGACTTCGCCTTCCGCGGGAACCACAACGCCCTGCTGGCCGAGGCGCTGGGAGTCGGCGCCGCCTTCGACCGCGTCGGTGAGATGCCCGGCGGACGTGTGATCAACTACGAGCCCTCGCTGACCATGAGCCTCGACGAGGACTGTCGCGTCCAGGTGCGCGTCAGCACCGAGACGCGGACGAACGCGTTCCAGGTGCGGACCGGCGAGTTCAACGAGGAACAGCTGAGCGTCTACGTGACGGCCCGACAGTACGGCAGCCTCGAGCCGCAGACCACGTTCGTCGAGGTCACCGAGCGGCTCGCGCAGCTCGCCCGCGAGGTGGTGGACACATGCGTGGTCGAACAGATCCTCAAGCCGCTGGCGAGGACCATCTCGCTCAAGTGACCTGCGATCAATCGAGCTGGTATCGACCAGCCTGCTCGAGCGCATCCGAGATACGTGTGTCGCCGGCTCGGGGGCGGCAAAAGTCTCGTCGCGTGGGCCGCCGCGGCCCAATGCTCCTCGAGCGTTCGCCGACCCCCTTCGCCTACCCA
>DNLZ01000367.1:3815-5605 GCA_003488325.1 Planctomycetaceae bacterium | reverse complement strand
GGCCGCTGCTAGTTCCAGTTGTGCACGAGACGGAACACCCCCCTCGGGGGCCGTCCCGGTAAGCCGACTTCCCCGTCCGTCGCCACGCGATGCTGGTGCGGGCGGGTCGGCAGCATCCGCCGGAAGATCGTCGCGGCGACGCGCCGCGACTTTTGCAACGTGGTGGGCATGGCCGCGACCATCACGGCAGCATGCCCCGGAATCGATTGCGGGGGCGGCGACCTGCCCCACTGATGGAACCACTTCCTATCAATCGAGTTGCCCTGCCAAGGACTCGCCCCTGTCCGCTTGGTGAGGCGTAGCCGAACCACGCGAACTGGGGCGGCGCGACTCGGGGGCCGAGGCGGAAGCCGCACACGCTCGTTGCCTTGGTCAACCCCGTTCCTGAACCCTCCTATTCCCTGGTACAGAAAATCCAATCCGGTCAACGGTGTTGCCGCGAAAACAGCCTGCCCGCGAAGCGGATCGCGGCCGACTCTCTCAATGGTCTCGCCCGTCTCGGGAGGCCGACCGTGAAAGTAGCCATCGCCACGTATCTGATTCCTGCAGCGACCCTGATCCTGCCGGGGTGTGCGCAGCTGCTTCAGGGGCGGTTCAACGTCGGGTTCCGCCACGTGGCGACGGCCCTCCTGATTTCAAATCTGGCCTTCTTCCTCCCGGTTCCGTGGGTTGGGATCCTGGCCTCGATTCTCTGGGTGGCGGTGGGATGCTGGTCGGCCTACGACGCCTGGGATTGGGAACGCGACGAGGCGTCGACTCGACCGCCGGTGCAATCGATGGCACGGCCCACCGGGCCGCCGCTGCCGTGGTATCGCCGCTATCTGCCCGTCGTGCTGCTCGGCGTGCTGCAGGTGGTGGCACTGGGCGAGATCATGGTCATGATGATCATGGCCGCCCTCGCCGTGATGATCTTCGACGCCCCGGGCAGCACGAAGCGGATCGAGAACTGGGTTTTTTTCATGGGCTTGGCTCTCATGCCCGTGGTGGCGATGGTGCTCTGCGCCGTGGCCTGGGGGCTCTATCGCCGTGGCAGGGCGTTGTGGGCCCTGGTCACGCTCTCGGGCGTCGTGCTCGCGGGACTGCTCGCGCTCGGCGTGATCCTCGGACCGGACCTGTTGCAGTAGGTCCAGGTCACGCTATCTCAGCGGGCGCACACGGTTCGCCCTCCTTGATCGTCCGCACCACGGCGATCTCCTTCATCGCGGTCGGCTCGACGTTCAGCGGATTGCGGTCGAGGATCACGAGGTCGGCGAGCTTTCCAGGCTGCAGCGTGCCCTTCGAGGCCTCCTGCTTGAACTGGTAGGCCGCCGTGGCCGTGAAAGGATCGGTCGGCCAATGGCACTTCGGCACGGAGCGGCCGAGTGGAGCGGATCATGAGGAGCAACCGCCGCAATTGGTCGAGCTGGATGGGCCGTGCCATGCAATGCCGGCAGAGCATCCTGGTGAAAACCGGAACCTCGTCACGGGCCGGCCGACACGCCGTGCGCGGGCGAAGGGTCCAGGTCACTTCCCGCTCACGAGCAGGTAGCCGCGCGTCGTTCCGGGCACCGTGGGATCGCCGGTGTTCATCGCGGAAAACAGGTCGGCGGCCGTGACCCACACCGGCGGGTACCTGTACCGTGCGACGTCGAGGATCAGGAAGCGGTCAGACCCGCGGTGGTAGGCGGCCAACGGGGAATGATGCCCGCCCCCCTCCTGGCCGATCGCCTGCCGGAGGTAGTTGACGATCACGAAGTGGTCCGGCCGGGCAAGGTAGTCGCAGGCGCGGGCGCGAAACTCGCCGAGCGTGC
>DNLZ01000367.1:0-3499 GCA_003488325.1 Planctomycetaceae bacterium | reverse complement strand
CCGCATGGTGCACCGACAGCGTGACGGGCTTGGTGGCGAACACGGCGGCGAACTGATCCAACGACATGCCCTGCTCGCGGATCATCGCCTGCGATACGACGGCCTCGGTCGCGGCATCGAGCACATTGGTCTGCGTGAACGTTCGGTAGGGGGCCAACTCGGGCACCGGCGGCGCGGACACCTGCATGGCGTTGAGAACCATCGCCATGCTCGCCACGCCGCAGAACGACCGGTGTTCCTGGCAGACGAAGTGGCTCGCGAGGGGGAAGTAGGCCCGGCGAGCCTCCGCCTGCACGAGGAACTGCTCACCCTCATCGGATCGGAAGTCGACGAGTCGCGACGGAGCCTCTCCAACCGCGCTCGTCGCCGAGACGAGCAGCAGGCCGGTGAGGAGGTGGCGGATCGAGGTCGTCATGACTGGACGTGGGCGACGGATGGGTGGGATCGGTTGAATGGCGCATCGGGCCGGCGGATTGTTGCCGCCGGTTCCCAGTGACACAAGGTGCCCAGGCTGACTCGCCTGAGGGTCTCAGCCCACGTAGGCGTCGTATCCCGTCTTCAGGATCAGCACCGCCACCACGGTGACGAACACCGGCCTGATGAAGCGCGAACCATGTCGCAGGGCCAGGTGGGTGCCCAGGAGGCTGCCGGCCACGTTGGCGACGATCATCGGGCCGACGAGGTGCCAGACCACGTTGCCCGTGGCGGCGAAGACTCCGATCGCTCCGACGTTCGTGGCCGTATTGAGGATCTTGGCCGACGCGACGGCATGCAGAAAGTCGAAGCCGAGCACCCGCACGAAGAGAAAGATCAGGAAACTGCCCGTGCCCGGGCCGAAGAACCCGTCGTAGAGCCCGAGCAGGAACGCGATCCCGCTCGCCAGCCACGGCTCGGCCCGCGGGCCGTGGCGGGGCGCATGCACGCTGCCGAGATCAGGCTCGAGGAACATCTGCGCGAGCACGGCTGCCAGCATCAGCGGCAGGAGTCGCCGCAGGAAATCGTTGGGCACCAGCGTCACGGCCGTGGCGCCGACGGCGGCACCCAGCACTGCCGCGGCGATTGCCGGCAGCAGCGTGCGCCAGGGGAGCGACACGCGCCGCCCGTAGGACGCGGCTGCCTGGAGAGTGCCCGACACCATGACCACTTTGTTGGTTCCGAAAAGTTCCGACGCGTGCGCGCGGGGGAACACGCCGAACAGCGCCGGCACCGACACCAGTCCGCCGCCGCCCGCGATCGCATTGACGAAGCCGGCCAGAAAAGACGCGAGCGTGACGGCGATCAGGGGAAGCATCGGCACTCACGAGGCGGAGGGCGGCCGGATGACGGCGGGATCTCATGCGCCAGGCAGGCCCGCTGGAGGACCCGGGCTGCAGTCCGACGACTGTGTCGTCACACGGAAGGCGAGCGGCGCCACTGCGAACGATCATTTTCAACTGGCCACCGGGTACGGCACAATCGGTAGACTGCGCCGGCGGGGGTCTCCTTGCTGGGTCGCAGCGCCGCGTGGACGCCCGCAGGTGTCATCCTTCGGTCGCAGATCTGGCCCGCCCAGCCGCATCATGAATCGTGGTTCACATTCCGGCCCTGAGGTGCCTTTCGTCTTGATGATGTCCAGTGGGAAGCGAACATCCCGGCGTCGAAGGCGCATCCATGCGGCGACCGTGCTGGCGATCGACACGCTCGAACCCAGACGGTACCTCGCGGCCTCCGCGACTCACATGGCGCGTGTCCCAGCGAGCGGCACGGAACCCCGCTTCACGGCGATGGCAGCCCACGAGATCCAGGCGCCCACCGTCGTGACGCGAAGCCAGTCCTCTCTTCACGGCACATTCCTCACGCGGCCCACTGCCACACTTCGCGCGACACCTCGCATCATCGTCCCTGGCGAGCGATTCGGCCGATCGACGCTCGGTCAGCCTGCCACCGCGCTCGCCGGCGCGCCCGTGGCCGATCCGTCGCTGCGGAGCCATCCCCTGGAGACGCTCCAGAGGACGACGATCATGGTCGGCAGGCACCGCTTCAGGGTGTGGGTGATGGACACCGAGAGCAAGAGGCGGGAGGGCATGATGTTCCTGCGCGATGAGGACATGCAGGCGAACGAGGGGATGCTCTTCGTATTCGAGGAACCACGGGTTCAGAGGTTTTGGATGAAGGACACCTTCATCCCGCTGGACGTGACCTCCATTTCCGCAGGCGGCCGTGTGCTCAACACGGCACGCGGCCAACCACTGGATCGCACCATCCTGCCTGCGGCGGGCAAGGCGCTCTACGTCCTGGAGACGAAGGCGGGCACGATGCAGCGGCTGCGGATCGGTCCTCGCACGGTCGTCCGGATTCCCTTCGACCTCCGTCCCGATCATCATGCTCGCGGCTCGCATTCGTGGTCCTCTGCACCTGACTTTCCACGCCATCCGCCCTCCCTCGGGAAAACCACATGAAACCGGTCTGGTCGCACGCCCTTGCCATCGCCTTGCCCATCGTCGCCTCGCTGGCCGCGCTGCCCGAGGCCATCTCCCAGTCCGCACCCGCCTCGACGTCGGGCGCCGTGGCAAAACCGACGCCCGTGCGCATGGGCTGCGGACTCATGACGTTCGACACCGTGCCGGGCTGGGGTCTCGACGCCCAGGGCCGGTCGCAGATCGGTCCGACCCACGGAGGCGTCGCCGTCGACAGCCGCGGCCAGATCTACACGAGCGCCGATGCAGGCATCTTCGTGTTCGGTCCCGACGGCACCGTGGTCCGTCGCTTCCTCGACGGTGACTACACGAGGCTCCACGACATCGAGATTCGCAAGGAGGCGGACGGCGAATACCTCTACGGTGCCCGCAACGCCAACGCGGAGGGGATCAAGATCGACACGGAAAGCGGTGCCGTCGTGCTGCGGCTGCCGTTTCCCCAGGAGTCGGGGCTCGCGCTCACGAAGTTCTCCCCCACGGCAATCACCGTGGCCCCGAACGGTGACATCTTCCTTTCGGACGGCTACGCCTCCAATCACATCTTCAAGTTCGACAGGACCGGGAAGTATCTCAAGCACTTCGGCACGAAGGGCAACGAGCTCAAGCAGTTCAACACGGCCCATGGCATGACGCTCGACACGCGATACGATCCGCCGCGCCTGCTGATCTGCGACCGTAACCATGCCCCCAAGGGGCGGCTCCTGCACTACGACCTCGAGGGGAATTTTCTCGAGGAGGTGGTCACCGGCCTCGGGATGCCGACCTCGGCGTCGGTGCAGGGCGACTACGTGTCGGTGCCGGATCTCCACGGCCGCCTCGTGATCCTCGACAAGAGCAACACGATCATGGCGGTGCTCGGCCACAACCCCGACCGCGCGCAGGGTCAGAACTACAAGATCCCCCAAGCCCAGTGGATCGAGGGCGTGTTCAGCGGGACGCACGGGTCGGCCTGGGACGCGGAGGGCAACCTCTACGTGCAGGACTGGAACGTCGACGGCCGCATCATGAAGCTCGTGCGGCTGGCCAGCGAGACACGCTAGAGC
>DNLZ01000343.1 GCA_003488325.1 Planctomycetaceae bacterium | reverse complement strand
TCCCGAACTCATCGATCGGATCGCCGCCGTCCGGCCGCTCGCCGGCAATCCCGGCAGCGTGGTCCGCCGCGTGCGCGATCCGATGCTGCTGGGTCGGGCCGTGTGCGAGGCCGGGCTCGGCTTTCCCGCCACCTTCGCGAGCCCCGCGGGCCTCCCGGTGGACGGGTCGTTCCTCCGCAAGCCGCGGGCGTCGGCCGGCGGTCGGGACATCGCTCCGTGGCACGGGGAAACGACCGAGCGGACGGAGAGGGACCACGTCTGGCAGCGTCGGGTCGACGGGGACTCGTGGGCCGTCGCGCTCCTCTGCGAACGCCATGGTGCCCGCCCCTGGGGCTTCAGCCGGCAGCTCGTCGGCTGCCGCTGGTGTCATGCCGGCGCGTTCGCCTACTGCGGCTCGATCGCGGTGCCCGACGGGGAGGTCCCCGTCCCGGTGCGCGACGCCGGCGATCGCCTCGGCGCGATGCTGGTCGCCGCCTTCGGGCTCGTCGGGCTCTGCGGCGTGGATCTGGTGGTCGATCGCGGCGGTCACGTCCATGTGATCGAGGTCAACCCGCGTCCCACGGCCTCGATGGAGCTCGTCGATCGAACACGGGGCGTGTCACACGCCGCCGCCCATCTCGCCGCCTGTTCGCTCGCGGCGCCCATGCACGTGCGGTCCGCGAACGTGGCGACTGGCACGTGGGGGAAGGCGGTGCTCTTCGCCGCGCACGACGTCCTCGTCGACGAGCGGGTCGACGCAGCGTTCGGACGCGTGCATGATCGCTGGTCGCGCGCGGACGGGTGGCCCGCCGTCGCCGACATCCCCTGCACCGGCACGCGCATCGACGCACGGCGGCCGCTCGTCACGCTCTTCGCCCGCGGCGACACCGGACCGTCCGTCCGGCGCACGCTGCAGCGCCGCGCCGCCGCCCTTGGGAAGATCTTCTCAGCCGGCGAGCCGACGCGGTTCTGACGCCAAGCCCGCGGCCTCGAGGCCGAACTGCATCAGGTACGCGTCCTCGTCGGAATCGCGATAGAAGTCCCGCAGCACCGAGACGGCACGGAATCCGGCCGCGCGGAAAAACAGCTGGGCCGGGAGATTCGTCTCACGCACCTCGAGCACGATTCGACTGCGACGTTCAGGCGCGAGCTTCGCGATGAGGCGGCGCAGCATCTGCGTGCCGATGCCGAGCCGACGGTGCGAACGCAGCACCGCGAAGTTCAGCACGTGGAGGCGTGTCCGGTGGAGTTCGTAGATCATGAAGGCGACGACCGAGTCGGCATATTCGGCCACCATGCCGATGCACGTGCGTTGCCGCAGGGACCTCGTGAAGTCCTCCTCGGACCAGGGGAACTCGAACGCCTCGCGCTCGATCGCGAGCACGTCCGGCATGTCCCGACGGATCATCCAGCGCACGTGGATTCCGGCCCCCTCCGAGGTCAGCGCTGACAACGACGGCTTGGTCACGATCCTCTTCTCCATGGTCCCGGTCCCGAGCCGTCCGATGCCGTGACGGTGGTCGGCCGTCCGGCCGGCTCGGTGCCCGCACGCGGCCGCTGACGCAGCCGATGGGCGGCGGACCCTAGCAGCGTTTTCCGAGCCGGCCAAGGCGTCCTTGCCTGACGCTTCGCAGCGAGTCCGTCCCCGCGCGGTGCACGATCGGACCGACGGCGATCGAGCCGAAAGCCCGCTTGACCCTGACCGCGGCCCACACCTAGCCTCCCCACCCCGCATGCCCCGGTCCCCGGAACCGATCCGGGCGACGGTGCTGCGATTCGGGGCCTCCGTGACCCGTTCGAGGACTCGCCACATCGGGCTGTCGCCATGCGCCTCCACGTCGCCGGTCGTCGTCTGCTCGCCTCGTCATCACGGCTCTGGCCCCTGGGCCTCCTCGTCGCCGCGGCCGGCGTCATCGGCTGCGCCGGCTCGGCGATCCGCAGCCAGAGCCCGGAGATCGAGGCCCTCGCCAAGCTCGAGGCGAGCACGCGATTCGTCGGGGACTACTGCCTCGCCTGGGGACTCGGCACGAAGCGCATCGAACGGGCCGCGCTCGTGACCGGTCTGGCCAACACCGGCTGCGACCCGCCCCCCGGTCCCCAGCGTGCAACGCTGCTTTCGGACATGCAGGCGCGCGGCGTGATCGAGCCCAATCGCCTGCTCGCCGCTCCCTCGACGGCGCTCGTGTGGGTGCATGGCTTCCTGCCACCGGGCGTGCGCAAGGGAGACCGCTTCGACGTCGTCATCGAGGTGCCGCCGGATCACGACACCACGAGCCTGGCCGGTGGCTGGCTGATGGAGACCCGCCTCGCCGAGATGGCGATCATCGGCAACTCGCTCCGCGACGGCCACGAACTGGGCATCGCCGTGGGGCCGGTGCTGGTCGATCCCGTCTCCGAGGGCACGCGTGACTCCAAGTCGAAGCTGCGCGCACGGGTGCCGGGCGGTGGCGTCTCCCTGACCGATCGCGAGATCGGCCTGGCGATCGCCCCCGAGCATCGGTCGTTCGCCATGTCGAAGCGGCTCGGCGACTGGATCAACCGGCGGTTTCACGCCGTCATCCGTGGCGCGAAGCGCGGCGTGGCCACTCCCAAGACCGACCGCTACATCGCCCTCGAGGTGCCTGAGGTCTACCGACACAACCTGCCCCGCTACCTGCGCGTGGTGCAGTCGGTCGCCGTCATCGAGCCCACGGAAGGACGCCACGCCCGCCTCCAGCTGCTCGCACGACAGCTCACCGACCCCGTGACGGCACCCGGTGCCGCACTCCGACTCGAGGCGATCGGCAAGGACGCGATCCCCACGCTGCGCGAGGCACTCGACTCCCGCGACCCGGAGATCCGCTTCGCGGCCGCCGAGGCGCTCGCCTACCTCGGCGAGTCGGTCGCGGCGCCGCGGCTCGCGGAGGCTGCCGGGACGCTCCGCAGCGCGCGTCCGGCGGCGCTGGCCGCGCTGTCGGTGATCGACGACGCCCGCGGCATCGACGCCCTCCAATCCCTGCTCGCCAGCCGCAGCGCCGAGACCCGCTACGGCGCGTTCCGCGCGCTGTGGCGCATGGACAGAAACCTCCCGCTCGTGCGTGGCGAGCAGCTGGGGGACGCTTGCTCGCTGCACGTGCTGGACGTCGAGGGCCCCCCGCTCATCCACGCGACTCGCAGCGATCGGCCCGAGATCGTGTTCTTCGGCACCGATCACCCGGTGGAGGACGGGCTCCGTGCGGAGGCCGGAACGAGCATCGTCGTGGTGGTCGACGGGGTGCGGGCGCGGGTGAGCCGGTTCGTCGCGGGCGAGCCCGATCGGACGGAAGAGGTCGCCGCGCGTGCCGACGAGATCGTGCGCGCCATCATCGACATCGGCGGCACCTACCCCGACGCGGTGCAATTCCTGCAGCAGGCCAGCTCCGCCCACGCCCTCGAAAGCCGCGTGGCGTTCGACGCGATCCCCCGCGAGTTCGACGGCCGGCAGAGCATCCACGAGGAGGCGTCGCGCCAGTATCGCGACATCCCGGATGGCCCCGCCGACGACGACACCACCTCCGCGGTCGGCCGTGACGACGTGGACGAGGCATCATGACGCGGCTGAAGGCGCTCGAGCTGTTCGGCTTCAAGAGCTTCGCCGACCGGA
>DNLZ01000028.1 GCA_003488325.1 Planctomycetaceae bacterium | reverse complement strand
CGCCACGTTCCGGCTCGGCTCGCTCCCACCGGACAACCCGGACAACGTCCTCACCGACCTGCCCGCACGCGCCGCCGGCGACGCCGCCACCACCCGCGTCGCCTCACGGCAGCACTACATCGAGTTCACGCTCGAAGGAGCCACCGACGAGGTCCGTCGCTCAGACCTCTCGCTCTACTCCAACGACCGCCTCATCTCCCTGAGGAGGACGCGACTCGTCAAGATCGCCGACGACGGTGGACGCACCACCTACCGCCTCCTCGGCATCCCCCACGTCTCCAGCGCCAAGGCCACCTTCACCTTCGTCGTCAACGGGCCTGCCGGTGGTGCTGCAACCACCTGGAGACGAGGGTGACACAGGGATTGCGGTCCTGACCGCGTGGGCCACTTCGTGATCACAGCGCGAGATCGCGGCAACGCCGTCGCTCCTCGACGGACTCGACTCCGGTTCATCCAGGCACGTTCCGTGGCATCATCCGCCGCCTCTGCGCCCGCCACGAACGCTCCCGCTCCGTTCGGTGGAGCATGCCCGGAGTCGGCGCCTTGGCCGTCCTCGTTGCCCGGCGGCGTCCTGCCCTTCTGGTGCGCGCATGCCTGCTACTGGGCGGTCTTGTTTCTCTTCAACCTCCTCGTCGTAGCGGCCTTGCAGGAACCCAAGGATTCGCCCGGCTACGTCCTCCTCGAGATCGTGACCTGCGCGGTGGTCACCGCCGGAATCCGCATGGCGTCGAAATCCGACCTGCCACTGCCCCGCGGCCTCTTGCCGCGACTGGCTCTCGTCGGCGGGGCTGCAGGCGTGTGCACGGTCCTCGTCACGATCGTTCTGCAGGGTGTGAGCCTCGCGGGCGGATCCGGTGCCCCCACCGCCGCGACGGTCGCCGCACGCGCGATCATCACGTTCGCGATGATCGGACACTGGTGCGCCCTGTACTTCGCCTACCGTCTGCTCAGGGAGCGGGTCGCCTCCGAGAATCGTCTCCGCGAAGCCGAGGCGCTCGTGCTGCGTTCGGAGGTCATCCGGCTCCAGGCGCAGACCAACCCACACTTCCTCTTCAATGCCCTGAACACCGTGATCGCCTGCCGGCATGATCCAGATGCGATCGAGACGCTCACGCAGGCGCTTGCCAACTACCTGCGCGGCCTCGTGCAGCCCGCCGCAGCCCTCGAGCCGCTGGCTCGCGAGCTCGACTCGCTCGAGGAATACCTCACCATCCAGGCGGTGCGCTATGGCGACGGCCTCGTCACACGGATCGACTGCGACGCGGCCGCACGCATGGTGCCTGTGCCCCCCTTGATGGTGCAGTCGCTCGTCGAGAATGCGATCAAGTACGGCTTCGAGACGGCCCGGCCGCCGATCGAGGTCCACGTCGAGGCCCGACGCGACGGCGACTGGCTGCAGGTCGTCGTCACCAACACCGGCACGTGGGTGAGGCCCGACCCGGCGCGATCGACCGGCACCGGCATCGCCTCGCTTGCGCGGCGGCTGGAACTGCTGCTGGGGCCCGAGGCAGGCGTCGCCTATGCCGCCGAGGGCGGGCAGGTACGGGTGACGGTGCGGCTGCCCATCGGACCCGCCGGCTCCGCGGGTCGCTCGGGGCCGCCCGCATGATCACCGCTCTTCTCGTGGACGATGAGCCGCACGCGACCGACCGGCTGGCCACGCTGCTCTCCGCGTTTCCGACCATCGACGTGATCGGCACCGCCCGCACCGTCGACGATGCCGAACGGTTCCTCGCCGGCCGGACCCCGGACGTCGTCTTCCTCGACATCGACATGCCCGGGCGGATCGGCCTCGACCTCGCGACCCACGTCGCCCCGCTGACGGGCATCGTCTTCGTCACGGCACACGAGGACCGCGCGCTCGACGCGTTTCGGATCGGCGCCGTCGACTACGTGCTCAAGCCGGTGGACCCGGATCGGCTGGCCATCACGATCGACCGGCTGGAGGCACGGTTCGCCGTGCCGGCTGGAGGCACGGCGAACCGTGATGACTCTCCCGATGCCGTCGCAGCCACGGCGCCGGACACGGTCCTCGCGGTGGAGACCGGGCCTTCGGGATCGGTGCCGCAGACGATCCTCGTCACGCTCGCCGGCATGTCCGGCGTCCAGAAGCTGAGCGTCTCCGACATCGCGTGGGTCGAGGCCCATCGCAATTACACGTCGGTGCAGCTCGTGGATCGCAGGCCGCTCCTCGTTCGCAGCACGATGACCGACTGGGAGTCGATCCTCGTGCCCCCGGCGTTCGGCCGGCTGAGTCGCTCGCTGATCGTGCAGGTGGCCGTGATCCAGTCGCTGCGGTGGCGGTCGCGGGATCAGACGCTCGTGTTCTTCGGCGGGATCGACACCCCGCTCCCGCTCGGCCGTGCCGCCACGGCACGCCTCAAGGAACTCCTCCCTCACTGACACGCCGCGTCAGGAGAAGGTGACGTCGCGGATCAGGATCGGGCCTCCGTGCCTCCCGGCCACCTGCACCGTGAGGACGTTGTCGACGATCGTGATCGACGCGCCCACGGCGACGTTCTGCCACTGGAGAGCGACTCGACCGACGCCTCCGTCGGCGAATTGGCCGCCGCGGAGCGTGCCGGCGTTGCTCGCGCGATTGACGACGCCGCGGTCGCGGACGCTCGGACCCGCGGGTACGGGCGGGACCGTCGCGACCCGCTCGCTCATCCGTGGCGGCGCGAGAATCACCCGGTCCCCGGGCAACGGCTGCCCGCCGTCGAGGGCACCGCTGTGGAAGGTGACTCCCGAAATCACGATCGGCCCCGTCCGACGGGCGTCGCCGTCGACGTCCACCGACAGGCTGTTTCGTACGACCGTCACCCCACCACCGACCGAAACGCCGCGCCACTGCAGCCCGATGTCGCCGAAGCCGCCGTCGGAAAACTGATTGTCCGAGAGTGTGCCGCTGTTCGTGGCCGCGTCGAGGATCCGGCCCGCTCGAGCAGCCGCTCCGGCGGCAGCGCGGGGCGCAGCCGCATCCCCCGGGCCGTTCGGCCTGCGGGCGGCGGGCGTCATCCAGCGCGGGGCCAGTTCGGTGCGCGGCAGTCGGCCGGGGAAGCGGATGTTCTCGAGCCGTACCGACCCGGCTCGCAGGCCCTGGTTCTGCACCACGAGCGAATTACGGACGATGACGAGGCCACCGTCGGCCTGCGTCACGCCGTTCCACTGGAGCACCACGTCGCCACCGCGCGTGCCCGAGACCTGCCGATCGGTGAGCGTGCGCGTGTTTCCGAGGGGCGGTGCGGGCATGCGTCCTGCGCCGCCGCGCGTGGACCTGCCCGCCGCGACGCTCAGCGACCGCAGCGTGCGTGGTGCGAACGGTGAGCCCGACGTCACAGTCGCCGCGGCGCCCCCCTGCGGCACGCCGAACGTGACGTTCCGCACCGTCACGCCGGCGAGGTCCATCCCCTCGGGCTGGACCGAGAGCGAGTTGTGGACGACCCGGACGTCCCCTGCGACGCGCACATCGCGCCACTGCAGGCCGATGTCACCGAAGCCGCCGTCGGAGAACTGGCTCGCGAGCACGTCGCCACTGTTCGTCGCGCGGTTGACGGGGAACGTGGTG
>DNLZ01000025.1:5590-6349 GCA_003488325.1 Planctomycetaceae bacterium | reverse complement strand
GCGTCGCCGCGGCCGATCCCGAAGAGCCGCCCGGGCTCCATCGCCTGCAGGTAGGTCGAAAAGCCCGGAATCTTCAGCTCTCCGGCGACGCGTGGCCGCCGGGGGTCGGAGAGATCGATCGCGAAGAGTGGATCGACCTCCTCGAAGGTCACGACGTAGGCCGTATCACCGATGAACCGCACCGACTTCAGATCCTCCCCCGGTGCGATGCCGGCGAGCGTCCCGATCGGACGCAGGTCGAGGCCGCGCTGCTCGAGCACGGTGACGACGGAGGCCGCTTGTTCACCCCAGCCCTCGTGCGTGACGACCCGCAGCATGCCGTCGGCGGCCGCATCGATCGCGAACTGGTCCGGCAGCCACCCGGCCACGGCCCCGGTGGCCAGATGCGTCACCTCCGCGCCGAGCGCGAAGGCGTTGAGCGTCGTGATCGGCTTCCATCCCGCGTCGAGGTCGGTCGAGGCGATGACGAGCGCCTCGGCGGATGCGTACACCACGCCGGCGAGCCCGAGTGTCGTCACCGCGTGATCCAGACCGACCTCGTCGTCGACCGGCGAGAACGTCACCACCGTGAAGAGCCCGTCGCCGCCGCCACGAATCGGCAGGTGGATGGAGCCGACGTCGTACAGCGGCGTGGACGTGGTGACGCCGTCCGCGGTCGTCGTCCGCACATGCGGCAGGCTGTCGCCGATCTCCCGGTCGGTGGGCATCTTCGGGAGGTCCGCCTGAATCGCGGTCGAGCCTGGATCGCCTGCCGGACGC
>DNLZ01000025.1:1098-5225 GCA_003488325.1 Planctomycetaceae bacterium | reverse complement strand
TGGGCATGAACCCGCCGTATCCCCAGGGGCTCGAGAATGTCGTCGTGCCATCGATGACGAGGTGGATGCGGTCGTCGATGGAACGGGCGGCTGCCAGCGTCCCATCGATCGCCATCTCCTCCACGAGGACGGGTGCGGTGCGGTCCCGGACGTCGAAAATGCCCACGCGCACCTCCGGCACGAGAGGACGGTAGCGGCCGATCACCCACTCGGTCGTGACTCCGGCATCGGCTGGTTCGCCCCCTGCTTCGACTGCACCCACGGGCGATGATGCGGCATCACCGGGTGACCCGACCGCGGCGATCACGGTGTCGGATGCCGTGACGCTCGGCAGGCCCGCGACGACGTCGGTGGTGCCGAACGCGTCGTCCGACGACTCGTCCGCCATCGGCTTCCAGTGCGTCGCGACGATCGTCAGGCGGTCGCCATGGAGGAAGATCTCTCCGGCATCCCCCGTGACCGGCACCTCCGCGAGGACCGCGAAGCGATCGATCGCAGCGTCAACGATCCGGAGCCGGCCGTCGCCCACGAGGTAGATGAACCGTCCGTCCGTCTGGACGAGATCCCCCTCCTCGACGCCGGCCACCTGATTGTTGGTGCCGGAATGATCGGCGGCGGCCGCCATGCTCGTCGTGACGGCGGCATTGCCGGCGAGACCCCGGGCGAACGACGAGATGCCGGTCGCCACGTGCGACTGCGCCGATCGCGCGGCGTTCGCCGCCAGCCACCGCCCCACGTCCGCGAGACTCGTCGCGCGGACGAGCGGATTGGCCTGACGGGTGTCCTCGATCGTGTCGAACGCGTCGGACACGATCCGGTCGAAACCCCGCTGCCCGAGGATCCGGTCCGCCTCGAATCCTCCATGGAGCAGGTTTCTGCCTCCTCCGCCGGCGATCACGTCGTCACCCGCATTGCCGTAGATGCGATCGACGCCACTGCCGCCGACGAGCGTGTCGTCACCGTTCCCGCCCACGAGCGACGTCGCCCCGGCTCCGCTGACGGTGATGCGGTCGTCCCCGTCGCCGCCGCGCACCACGAACAGGGAGCGACGCACCGGCACGTCGATGCGGATCACGTCGTCGCCTGTGCGTCCCTCGATGATCACCAGGCCGATCTGGGCGGCGGGCCGCCGCGCGACCACCGCTCCGTTGACGGTGAACTGCATCCACTGCGGGGCCTCCGGATCGGACACGACGGCGATGACGTCATCCGGCTGCGATGGGTCAGCGTCACCGCGCACCACCAGAGGGGCGACCGCGAGCACGCGCCTCGTTTCGAGCGGCTCGGGACCGCGGACGACCGACCGACGCGCATGGGTGGGCATGGCTGCTGCTCCCGGAGGTGAGGCGGGGCATTACCAGACGCGCGTCCATGGGGGATAGCCCGCATCGGGCACGGCCGCATGATGACGCGACGCCGCGACCGGCCCGGCAGCCTGGGAAAGCGCGGGGGGGCGGCGAACGCGTCCCCACCGAGTGGCCGCCGTGGCAGGGCCGGTCAGACGTGTGCCCCCCTGCGCCGGCGTCGCCTGCGGCCTACAGCCAGCCACGCGCGGCGAAGGCCTCGGCCGTCTGCCGCAGGCGGACGTCGAGCGAAGCCGCCGGAGCGAAGCCGAGCTGTGTTTTCGCCTTGGCAGCGGAGCAGGCCCAGCTCCGCACCGTCGCCTCGCGCACCTTGTCGAGCGAGAGGATGTTGCCGCGCGGGTCGGGTCGGGCGACGCTCTGCGCCACGAGACCGATGGCACGTCCGACGAACTTCCAGAGCGGCCATACGAGCACGCCCTGCCCCAGCGCGCCGGCGATCCGCCGCCCGAACTGCGCGTAGTCGGGATGCATCCGATCGTCACACGCGAGGTAGTACCCCGCAGGAGAGTACCGCCCGTCCGCATCGTGGAGGACCGTCTCGCCGCGCTCGGCCGCCGCCACGAGGAGGTCGACGAGATCGGCGGAGTGGATGAGCGACAGGGGCGGCGTACGGAAGCCGATCGTCAGATGGAGTCGCGTGCGACGGATCGCCTTGAAGAGCGTGGCGGTCTTGAAGTCGCCCGGCCCGAAGACGATGCCGGGCTGGACGACCGTCACGGGCAGGCGATCGGCCCGCCGCTGCAGTTCGACCTCGCCGGCCCGCTTGCTCCGCCCATACTCGGAGATCGGCGCGGGTGGGTCGCCCTCGTCGCGGAACGCGCGGTCGCGTGGGGGCGGGCCGGCGGCCGCGAGGCTCGACAGGTAGACGAGTCGCGGTGGATTCGGCTGGGCGGCGCAGGCGTCGGCGAGGTGCGCCGTGCCCGTGCCGTTCGCGGCGTGGAGATCGGCGACGCGCGGGGCCGCCACCAGGGCGCCGAGGTGGAAGACGGTGTCACATCCCGCGAGCGCCCCGCGGTATGCGGCCGGATCGGAGAGCCCGCCACGGACCCGCGTGACGCCAGGTCGTTCCAGGTGCGATGCGTTCGCAGCGGGAGAATCGGGCCTGACGAGGCAGCGGACCTCGCACCCGCGGGCGCAGAGCGACTCCACGAGATGCGTACCGATGAAGCCGGTCGCGCCGGTGACGAACGCGGTCCGCAATGCCATGGCTGGAGCGTCTGTCGGAGGAAACGTCAGCCGGCCCTGCTCAGGGGCTCGTCCGCCGTCGGTGGCTTTCGCGGAAAGAGGCCCGGCTGGATGACCGCCATCGGGAGAGGACTCGTGATGCCCTGCAGGACGGAGGCCGACGACCTCCACGCCACGAGCCAGCGGGCGAAGGCCTCACGCCCCGCGTCCATCGCCTGCTCGTGCTCGACGATCCGACGCTCGATCTGCGGTCGATACCGCTCGCACGACGCCGGCAGGCAGCGATCGATCCCACCGAGGACGATCCGCAGCAGCCGCGACTCGTTGAAGCTGTCGTTGACCGTGCCGAGTGTCTCCTGCAGGTTCGCGAGTGCGGTGGCGATGTGCCCGCCCAGCCCCGGATCGATGCACGACTGCACGAGCTCGAGCGCGTACCGCAGCCGTTTGGCCGCGATGCGGACCTCGTGAAGCTGTTCCCAGCTGCCGCCGTCGCCGCGCTGGCACAGGGCGTCGAACCCGGTCACCATGCGCAGCACCGTCGGCCGCGCGTGCCCGCCGAAGGTGGTCACGTCGGGACCCCGCTGCCTGATCGACGCCAGGGAGTTCGCGAGCAGGCGGTCGAAGCCGAACGGGTAGTCGCGACAGGCGGCACGCAGCCTCTGCTCGGCCGGGATCCGGTGGGCGAGCACGAATCCCGAGAGCATGTCGTGGGCCGGCCGATCGGCCACCTCGACCCGCTCGAGGCGGCCGGTGAGTTCGCCGAGAACGACGTCCCAGTCCCGTGCCTCGCCCGCGGCGCGGCGGATGAGCCGCAGCCGTGACCGCAGGTGCTTGCCGACCTTGTGCGGCAGGCAGCGACGAAAAAGGTCGACGGCGGCCGCTGCCCGGCGCGTGGCCACTCGCAGCGCGTGCACCCGCTGCCCCCCGCGTTTCACCTCGGTGAGGGCTTCACCGATGCGATCCCGCACGGTCTCGAGCCGCATGCAGAGCACGCGCCGGGCCGCGTCGGCCACGGGGGTCGTCTCGGTCAGGTCCGCCACACACGTCGCCATCGCCATTGCCCGCTCCCCCGTTTTCATGGATCCCGTCACGCCGCCTGCCGCGAGGCCGTGGCCTCGGCGACGATCTCTCGTAGTGGCCGATAGGCGATCCGTTGCACCGCCCTCTCGGGCCGCAGCCAGCGCCTGGTGCGGCGTCCCTTCTCGGGCCAGTCGCGCTTCGCGGTCTCCACGGTCATGCAAAACACGACGACCTCGTACCGACAGCCCAGTTTCTCGAACTCATACCGCCCCAGCGGATGCCTCCGCACGCGTCCGACGAGCCCCGCCTCCTCCCATGCCTCGCGCGCCGCCGTCTCCCGGAGATCACAGCCGCGCATCAGATTCCCCTTCGGCACCAGCCAGCGTTTGCCACTGCTCGACGTGATCAGGCAGACGCGGCCTCGCCGCATGGCGATCACCGCGGCCTGGGGGTGTCGCTTGGTTCGTCTGGCCATCGCGGTGCGGATCTCCCGTGGACGTGGACGCGTCGCCGGGGCCGATCGCCCGACCGATCGGCCGCTCCTCTCCTTCGGCACCG
>DNLZ01000025.1:0-694 GCA_003488325.1 Planctomycetaceae bacterium | reverse complement strand
GGACCGCGTCGCGTCCGCATGGCTCCCCCATTTCTCCCCAACTGTGGCGGCCGCAACCCGGCTCGCCGTGGCCCGTTCAAGGAGGGCGGTCCGAGCGGCAGGCCCGAGTGGGTACGATGCTCGAGGCCGGAACGAACCGGTGGCGGCGCGACGTGGCCACCCGACTCCAGGAGGGTCCCATGGCGACGGTGTCATCTCGACGGGAAGCGCTGGCCGAATTCGCGCGTACGCGAGGGGCTCCGGCAGGCTCGGGACGCGGCCTTCGCCTGCTCGTCGGCCTCGCCCTGACGGCCCTGCTCGTCGCGCTCATCGCCTGGTGGGTCGGTGCCTTCGGGACGCCCCGGGAAATCCGGGACCTGCGGTCGTTGGTGAACCAGGAGATCGCCTCGCTCGAGCGGGTCGCCCGGAGCGAAGCGCCCTTCGACGGGGGGGCCACGAATTTCGGCGCGGTGTTCGAACAGGCGCGGGCGGTGCCGGAGGCCCAGCGCGCGGCAGCCTGGCGCGAGATGGGGCGGTTGTTCGAGGCGCGGGAGACGGTGGAGGTGCAGTCGTTCTTCCGGCTGCCCGCCGCGGAGCGCGACGCGGAGCTCGATCGCCGCATCCGCGCGGAGGAGGAGCGGCGCAAGTCACGCGACGCGAGCCGGGCCCAGGGCGGCGGTCCGCCCCGCGGCGGTCCACCCGCTGGATTCGCCGG
>DNLZ01000505.1 GCA_003488325.1 Planctomycetaceae bacterium | reverse complement strand
TCGACGACGAGGAAGCGGACCCCGACCACGTCGCCGCCGTCCTCAAGCAGACGCTCCAGTCGGGTCGAGCCTACCGCGACGCCCTGCGCGTGTTCACCACGGGAGCCGGCGCGCCGTGAGCGCGAGAGGGCGTCACGAGGCCGTCGGCGTGGATGCGGCCCCACCCGCCGGCTCGCGCGGCCAGAGCACGAGGAACAGGAGGAGGCCGGCCAGCGGAGCCCAGCCGAGCACCGCGAGGTTGAGGTCGTAGCTTCCGGTGCGGTCCGCCACGACACCGAAGAGCTTCTGCATCGGTGACGATGCAAGCCACCCGACGAAGGCGAGCAGGCCGGTGACGCGGCCCATGTGCGACACCGTCAGCTCCTGCGTGAAGGCGTAGTAGCAGGGGAAGACGCCGAGCGTGCCGGCCGCGACGGCCAGCAGCGTGGCGAGCAGGGCCCAGCCCGCCGGCAGGATCGCGGCGACGCTCGTCAGGGCCGCCAGGAGCGCGCAGCACGCGTAGACGAGCACGCGGCTCGCGTGGACGCCGGTACCGCGGCGGACCAGCCAGAGCGTCGCGGCTCCGGCGGCGATGCAGCCGACGTCGGTGAAGATGAAGTAGAGCGAGTTGAAGTAGAGCGACTCGGCCTCCGTGTACCCGCGGCCCTTCTGGAGGAAGGTGGGCAGCCAGGCGCGCACGAGCTGCCACGACGTGTTGATCGCGATGACCATCGCCACGAGCGCCCACAGCCGTCGCTCGCCGAGGATCGCGGCGATGCGGCCCCGACCGGCCGCGCCGGCACCACCGCCACCCGCCGGCAGGAGGCCCGGCGGCACGATCCTTAGCCAGAGCACCGCCCAGACGAGCCCCGTCGCGCCGATCACGAAGAACGGCAGCCGCCAGGCGTCGGCCTCCGTCGAGTCACCGACGAGCAGCCGGATCACCAGCGGCGTGAGGATCGCGCCGATCGAGGCCCCGCTCTGGAGGATGCTGTTGCCCATCACGCGGTCGCCGCGGCTCATCACGGCCTGCGTGACGATCAGCGCGCAGGGCCAGTGGCCCGCCTCGAAGAATCCGAGCAGCCCGCGGCACACGAGCATCGAGGTGTGGCCGCGCGTGAGTCCCGTGGCGAATCCCACGGCCGACCAGGCGACGAGGACGAGCGGGTAGAGCCAGCGCACCGAGACCCGGTCGGCGAGGATGCCGAAGGTGAGCGAGCCCACGGCGAAGGCGACACCGAAGACGAACTCCATGTCGCCGTACTGTTCGTTCGTGAGTCCCCATTCGGCCGTGATGCGCGGGATGAGGTTCGCGAGCGTCTGCCGATCCATGTAGTTGATCATCGTGGCGAGCAAAAGCAGGACGCTGATGCCCCAACCCCCGCGCGTTGCTCGCCCCGCCCACTCCACGCGATACTCTCCCCGAAGGCTCCGACGACCGCGGTGTTGTACCCCGGGGACGCGGTTCCCGGTTCGTCCCATACGGCCGGCGTCGTGGGGCGGCGATCGGAGCGGTCAACGAGGCGGGGTGCGCATGGACGAACGCGCGAACTTTTTCGTCGGCTGGGGCACGCTCGCCCTGATCAACGCCGGTCTCGCACAGGGGAAGGGGAGGAGCGGTCTGGTCTGGTGCCTCCTCTCGCTGCTGCTCGGTCCGATCGCGACGCTCCTGATCGTGGTGCTCGGACGGGTGGGCCGAGACGGCGACTGACGCGGCGCCGGGGGGTGAACACGCGGCGGCTGAGGCCCGTAGAAGCGGAGGTGGCACAGGGTTCGACGGTCGCCTTTCCGGGGGTTCTCTGCCATGGTCGTCGCTGACGCGTCACTGCTGCGGGATGTCCGCCGGCTGGCGATCCGGGACGAGCTCCTCGCCATGCGTCTCCGCGGCATGCTCGTCGTGCCACAGGGCGTCGCTGCCCCGGCCGGGCGTCCGCCCGTCGCCGCCCCGAGCAGGGCCCCCACCACCCGCCGCACTCGACGCCGACCGTAGCGTTACACTCCGGCCTCACGGTCGGAGGAGCGTGGTCGATGCGGCATCTCGTCCTCGTGCTCGGCGACCAGCTCGATCGCGCAAGCGCCGCGTTCGACGGCTTCGACCCGCGCCAGGACCGCGTGTGGATGGCGGAGGTCGCCGGCGAGTCGACGCACGTCTGGTCCCACAAGGCGCGGATCGCCGTCTTTCTCGCGGCGATGCGTCACTTCCGGGATCGCCTCGAGGCCGACGGCATCACGGTGGACTACACGTCCCTGGCGGCGGCACCGCGGGCGAAGGATCCCGACACGCTTGCCGCAGCCCTCCTGGGCAGCCTCGCGGCCGCACGCAGGGCGAAGCGGCTGCCCGACCGGCTCGTCGTCGTCGAGCCCGGCGAGCACCGTGTCCAGGAAGAGCTCCGGGAGGCGGCGCGCGAGGCCGGGATCCCGCTCGACGTCAGGCCCGATCGGCACTTCCTCACGTCGCGTGACGACTTCGCGGCGCATGCGCGGGGCCGCAAGCAGCTCAGGCTCGAGTACTTCTACCGGCCGCTGCGCGAGACGCTCGGCGTGCTCATGGAGGACGGGGAGCCGGCCGGAGGCCGCTGGAACTTCGACGCCGAGAATCGCGGCGCCTTCCCGAAGTCGGGGCCGGGTGCGCTGCCGCGGCCGCGTCGGTTTCCGCCGGATGCGCTCACCCGCGAGGTGCTCGCGCTCGTCGAGGCACGGTTCGCCTCGCACCCGGGCAGCCTCGCCGAGTTCGACTGGCCCGTCACGCCCGAGGACGCTCGGGCCGCCCTCGACGACTTTCTCGTGCACCGCCTCGTCAACTTCGGTCGGTATCAGGACGCGATCTGGACGGGGGAGCCGTGGCTGTGGCACGCCCGGCTCTCGCAGGCGATGAACCTCAAGCTGCTCGATCCGCGCGACGTCGTCGCCGGCGCGGAGCGGGCGTGGCGCGCGGGAGCCGTGCCGCTCGAGGCGGCCGAGGGCTTCATCCGGCAGGTGATCGGCTGGCGCGAGTACGTGCGCGGCGTCTACTGGCACTTCATGCCCGAGTACGCCGACCGCAACGCGCTCGGGGCCGACGCGCCGCTCCCCGGCTTCTACTGGACTGCGGCCACCGAGATGAACTGCCTGCGCGACGCGCTTGCGCAGACCCTGCAGTACGGCTACGCCCATCACATCCAGCGACTCATGGTCACCGGCCTCTTCGCGATGCTCCTCGGCGTGCGGCCGGCGGAGGTGCATCGCTGGTACCTCGCCGTCTACGTCGACGCCGTGGAGTGGGTGGAACTGCCGAACACGATCGGCATGAGCCAGTTCGCCGACGGCGGCGTGATGGCGTCGAAGCCGTACTGTGCGACCGGGGCCTACATCGACAGGATGAGCAACGCCTGCCGATCGTGCCGCTACTCCCCCAAGGTCGCCAGCGGTCCGGAGGCGTGCCCCTTCACGACCCTCTACTGGGACTTTCTCGCGCGGCACGAGAAGCTGCTGGCGTCCAACCAGCGGATGACGATGCAGCTGAAAAATGTCGGCCGCAAGGACAAGGCCGAGCTGCGCGCGATCCGCCGCCAGGCCGAGGCGTTCCGCGACGGGCTGACGTGACCGGGGCGCCGCGGCGGAAGGGTTCACGCTCGGCCCAAAGCGCATCCGCCCTCGGTGGAGTACCGGCTCGGGGGGCGGCCAAAGTCTCCTCGCGCCGGCCGCCCGCTCGGGAAGCGTTC
>DNLZ01000038.1:5230-10304 GCA_003488325.1 Planctomycetaceae bacterium | reverse complement strand
CTGGCGCTCCGGCCGTGGACCTGCGCGCACCGCCGGCGCCCTCGGCGGTGCCGGCGCGGCTCTCCGCCGACGGCGAGCCACCAGCCATGGCGCGACCGGTGGCCACGCCAGCCGGCACCGCACCTGCGCTGCTGTCCGATCTGCTCGACCCGCTGGCAGGCCAGGCATCCGCTCCGGCCTACGCGCGGCCCCTCACGCTCCTCGAGGCGCTGCAGCGAGCGGCTGATCCGTCGCGTCGGCTGTGGGTCGTCCAGGCCTACTGGAAGACGGCCATCGCCTTCGCGACGGTGAAGTCATGCAGCGTGGCCGGGCAACGCATCGACATGGTGGCCCCCGGTGGCGACCCGCACGACCGGGCCGTGCTCGACGTCGCGGTGGCGGCGGCACGCGCGGATCTCGCGGAGGCGATCGCGCTTTTGGGCACGACGCAGCAGGAGCTCGTCGATCTCGCCCGACTGCCACCGACGGAACTGCCGCCCTGGCCCGTCGATCGACCCCTCGCGACCCCATATCAGACCCATTTCGATTCGATCTTCTCGCAGCGGATCGCCACCGGCCGCGTGCGCGCGATCGCCCGCACGCTTCCCGCCCGCCACGAATCACTCGAGGCCCGGGCCGTCGCCACGCGCGCTGCGACGGAGGTCTTCGCGATGGCGGAGGCCGATCATGCCAAGGGCCGCCGTCCCATCGAGACCGTCGTCGCGGCCCACGCATCGCTCGTCTCCCAGGAGCGGGAGTTCCTGCGAGCCGCGCGCGCCTACAACACCGACATCGCCGAGTACGTCATGGCCGTCGCCGATCTCACCGTTCCCGACGACGTGTTCGTGGCGATGCTCATCGGGGCGTCGGGAGCGCCGCGGCCGGTGGTCCCAGCCTCGTTTCCACTCGAGCGCGCCGGCACACCGCCCCCCGGCATCCTGCCCTGAGCCGACGCCGCGCGGCGCGGGTGGGCTCGATGCCGGATCGAGAACGAGCAGGCTGGTACGATGTCATCATGCCCGCCGCGCCAGCCGTCCCCGTCCGCCCCCTCGTCCTCGGCTCGGTGGTCGTCGATCCGCCGGTGCTGCAGGCACCGATGGCGGGATACACGAACTACGCCTACCGGCAGGTCGTGCGCGAGTTCGGCGGTGCCGGCCTGCTCGCCACCGAGATGATCGCCGCCCGCAGCGCGGCGTGGCTCGAGACGACCCGCGGCGAGCATCCGGACCGGCTCTGGGGCGTGCGGGAGGAGCCGCGACCGCTGGCGGTCCAGATGTGGGACAACGATCCCGACAACCTCGCCAGCGTCGGTCGGCGGCTCGCACGCGACTTCCGCGTGAGCGTCGTCGACCTCAACTTCGGCTGTCCGGTGCGGCAGGTGACCGAGAAGGCGCACAGCGGCTCGTGGCTCCTCCGCGACCCGGCCCGCGTCGGCACGATCGTGCGCCGGGTCGTCGAGGCCTGCGACGGGGTGCCTGTGACCGCGAAGATCCGGCTCGGCTGTGCCGAAACCTGTCACACGGCGATCGAGGTGGCCCAGCGCGTCGAGGAGGCGGGCGCCGCATGCCTCACGGTGCACGGCCGCGTCGCGTCGCAGTTCTTCACGGGCCGTGCCGATTGGACGGCGATCGCGGCCGTGAAGCGGAGCGTGTCGCGGCTCCCGGTGGTCGGCAACGGCGACATCGACACCCCCGAGATCGCCGTCGCACGGCTCCGCGAGACCGGCGTCGACGGCGTGATGATCGCGAGGGAGGCACTCGCGCGGCCGTGGATCTTCTCGCAGGTCGCCGCGCTCCTGCGGGGCGAGCCCTGCCCTCCCGACCCATCGCTCGACGCGCAGCGGGACATCGTGCTCCACCACTACGACCTTGTCTGCCGGCGTTTCGGCGTATCGCGCGGCACGCTCCTCATGCGCAAGTTCGCCTGTGCCTACGCGCAGGGGCTGCCCGGAGCCCGCGACTTCCGCGGCCGCGTGTCGCGGGTCACGACCAGGGTCGAGTTCCTCGACGTGGTCCGCGACCACTTCCCGCGCATCGCATCGGCGGGCGTCTCGTCACGGCATGCCGAGCCGTCGTCCGCGTGAAGGACCGCGTCACGCCACTCCCGGCCAGCGGGCCTGCACGTCGCGACCGGCGTAGATCGCCCCGTCGCCGAGGGATTCCTGGATGCGAAGCAGCTGGTTGTACTTCGCGATCCGATCGCTGCGCGACGCGCTGCCCGTCTTGATCTGACCGGTCGAGAGGCCGACGGCCAGATCGGCGATCGTGGCGTCCTCCGTCTCGCCGCTGCGATGGCTCGCGATCGACGTGTAGCCGGCGCGATGCGCCATCTGCACGGCCGCGATCGTCTCGGTGAGGGTGCCGATCTGGTTGACCTTCACGAGGATCGAGTTGGCCACGCCCTCGGCGATCCCGCGTGAGAGCCGCTCGGTGTTGGTGACGAACAGGTCGTCGCCGACGAGCTGCACCTTGGCCCCCAGGCGCTCGCTGATCAGCTTCCAGCCCTTCCAGTCGTCCTCCGAGCAGCCGTCCTCGATCGACACGATCGGGTAGCGGCTCGCGAGGCTCGCGAGGAATTCCACCATCCCGGCCGAGTCGAGCGACTTGCCCTCGATGGCATAGGTCCCGGCCTTCGAGTCGTAGAACTCCGTCGCGGCGACGTCGAGGGCGATCGCGATCTCGGCACCAGGCTTGTACCCGGCGTTGCCGATCGCGGCGAGGATCACCTCGAGCGCCTCCGCGCAGCTGCCGATGTGCGGTGCGAAGCCTCCCTCGTCACCGACCGCCGTCGCGAGCTTCTTGTCCTTGAGCACCTTCTTCAACGCGTGGAACGTCTCCACGCCGGCCCGCAGGGCGTCGTCGAACGAATCGAAGCCCAGCGGCAGCACCATGAACTCCTGCACGTCGAGCGGATTGTCCGCGTGTGCCCCACCATTGATGATGTTCATCATCGGCGCCGGGAGCAGCCGTGCGGTGGCACCGCCGAGGTATCGGTACAGCGGAATGCCGCAGTGCTCGGCGGCGGCATGGGCCACGGCCATGGAAACGCCGAGGATCGCGTTGGCGCCGAGCACCTTCTTGTTCGGGGTGCCGTCGAGCTCGAGCATCCTCTCGTCGACGGTGGTCTGGTCGAGCGCGTCACAGCCTTCGAGCTCTTCGGCGATCCGCGTGTTGACGTTCTCGACCGCCTCGAGCACGCCCTTGCCGAGGTACCGGCCCTTGTCGCCGTCTCGCTTCTCCCACGCCTCGTGCGCCCCCGTGCTCGCACCGGACGGCACGGCGGCCCGTCCGAAGGCGCCGTCGGCAAGCGTCACGTCGACCTCGATCGTGGGATTGCCCCGGCTGTCGAGAATCTGGCGGGCGTGGACGTCGACGATCGTGGACATGAGGAGCCTCGAGGGTGGGAGGGAAAGGCGGGACCGGTCGGCCGCAATTGTGCCGACCGCCCGTGCCCATGCAAGGCGAGACGGACCGGCGACCATCCGTGACACGTGGCTGCGGGAAACCGCCGACCGGCTATCCTCTCTCGAGACGCGGCCCTTCGTTCTCGGCCCCCCCTCGACTCCGCTATTCTTGCATCGATCGGCTCTCTTCGCCCCCCGACACCCGCCTCATGTTCACCGGACTGGTCGAGACCGTCGGCCGGATCATCGCCGTCCTGTCCGAGCCCCCCGGCGTGCGGCTGGTCGTCCAGGCGCCCGCCATCGGCGGTGATGCCAGGCTCGGCGACAGCATCTGCGTGAGCGGCTGCTGCCTGTCGGTCGTGGCTGCCGACGCCGATCGTCTGGAGTTTCAGCTCGGAGAGGAGACGCTTGCCCGTACGGCCCTCGGCACCCTCGCGGCGGGCGCCGGAGTGAACCTCGAGCGGTCGCTGCGGCTTGCGGATCGCCTCGGCGGCCATCTGGTGACCGGGCACGTGGATGGGGTCGGCCGGCTGGTGTCACGTGTCGATACAGGGGAGTGGTCGACGTGTCGCTTCGCGGCCCCCACGCGGCTGCTCGCCCAGATGGCTGAAAAGGGGTCGATCGCCGTGTCGGGCGTGAGCCTGACGGTGGTCGACGTGGCCGCTGGTGATTTCGGGGTGGCCCTCATCCCGCACACCCTCGGCGCGACGACGCTCGGTGACCTCGCGGTGGGAGATCCGGTGAATCTCGAGACCGACGTGATCTTCAAGTACGTGGCGCGGTTCCTCGAGGCGCGCGACCCGAGCGCCGTGGCGGGCCGAGCATGACGGCCGACGTCCGTGACGGTGAGGATCGGGTGCCGCGTGAGGACTCCGCGTCCGGCCCCCGGCAGACGGCGGCCTTTCTCAAGCGACTGTTCGCCGACGTCGGCTTCTCGCTCGATCCACGCCGCGGCCAGAACTTCCTGGTCGACTTGAATCTCCTCGACCTGCTCGCCCGGACGGCGGCCATCCGGCGCGACGACGTGGTGCTCGAGGTCGGCACGGGCACCGGCGCGCTCACGGAGCGCATCGCCCCGACCGCGGCAGCCGTCATCACGGTGGAGATCGACCGTCGACTGGCCCAGCTCGCACGCGATCGGCTCGTCGATCATGCGAACGTCACGCTCATCGAGGGCGATGCCCTCGCCCGCAAGCACCAGCTCTCCCCCGCCCTGCTCACGGCGCTCGCCGAGGCCCTGGCGGCGACAGGAGGCCGACTCCTCCTCGTCGCCAACCTCCCATACTGCGTGGCGACACCGGTGATCTCCAATCTCCTGGCCCTGCCGCGGCCGTTCGACGCGGCGATCGTCACCGTGCAGCGCGAGATGGGCGAACGCATGACCGCGACGGCCGGCACGCCTCTCTACAATGCCCTGTCGGTCTGGGTCGGCGCCCAGTGCAGCGGCACGGTCGAGCGTGTGCTTCCGCCGACGGTCTTCTGGCCGCGGCCGAAGGTCGAGTCGGCCATCGTGCGACTCGATCTCGATACCGTTCGACGCGGCAGCATCGACGACCTCCACCGCTTCCACGGGTTCGTTCGCGACGTGTTTTGTCACCGCCGCAAGCTGCTGCGGGGCGTGCTCGCGCGCATGGCCGGGAAGCGCACGGACCACAACGCCCGCGAGACGGTGGAGCACGTCTTCGGCGCGTG
>DNLZ01000038.1:3645-4833 GCA_003488325.1 Planctomycetaceae bacterium | reverse complement strand
CCCCCGAGCGCTGATCGGCCGGTGCGCCAGAGACGCCACCCGGGCTTCGGGGAGGGGCATCTCGGCCCCCGGCAACGGGCCGGCTGTGCAAGCCGCGTGCCATAATCTCGCCGCACCACACGCCTTTTCCCGTCCGAATGGCTCGAGGTCCGGTGGGTCGTCCGATCCTTCCGGTTGTCTGGCGCGGACGGGTAAACTGTGGTGGTCCCGGTCGTCTCCTGCCGAAATCCCCTGCGGTCGGCACATGACCGGTTTCCGCCGCAATGCGGGTCGGCGGGTGGGCCGCATGGCAGCCTCGGTGGAGACGTCCCGAGCAGTGATCCCGAATCCCACGAGCGAGTCGTCGTTCGCCCCGACGCTCGTCGACCTGCTGCGGCAGCGGGCCGCCTACCGCCCTCACGACCGGGCCTTCACGTTCCTCGTGGACGGTGAGAACGAGGAACTCCACGTCTCCTACGCCGAACTCGACCGCAAGGCCAGAGCGGTCGGCGGCTGGCTGATGGATCGCGGAATGACGGGGAAGCGGGTCCTCCTGCTCTATCCGTCGGGACTCGATTTCATCGCCGCCTTCATGGGCTGTCTGTACGGCGGCGCGATCGCGGTGCCGGCCTATCCGCCCCGCAAGAACCGTTCGGTGGAGCGGATCGAGGCGATCGCCTCGGATGCCGACGCCTCCGTCGCCCTGACGACCCGCGACGTGCTCGACCGCTTCGACGGTCTGCGGGCCACCGCGCCGAGCCTCGAGCACCTCGTCTGGAAGGTCGACACCGAGCTCGAGCCCCACTGGGCGGATCGCTGGGAGCGCCCCGAGATCGATGGCGACACCCTCGCGTTCCTGCAGTACACGAGCGGCTCCACCGGCACGCCCAAGGGCGTGATGCTGTCGCACGAAAACCTGCTGCACAACTCGCTGCGGATCATGCAGGCCTTCGAGATCACGCGGAGCCAGTCGGGCGTCTTCTGGCTGCCGAGCTTCCACGACATGGGGCTGATCGGTGGCATCCTCGTGCCGCTGTACGGCGGCAAGTTCAACGTGCTGATGTCACCGGTGTCGTTCCTGCAGCGGCCGTTGCGGTGGCTGCAGGCGATCGCCCGCTACCGCGCGACGATCAGCGGCGGGCCGAACTTCGCCTATGAGCTCTGCGTGCGGAAGACCACGCCCGAACAGCGGGCCCAGCTCGACCTGTC
>DNLZ01000038.1:1581-3254 GCA_003488325.1 Planctomycetaceae bacterium | reverse complement strand
GCGGTGAGTGGCTTCCGTCGCGAGGCCTTCTACCCGTGCTACGGCCTCGCCGAGAGCACGCTCATGGTGACCGGCGGCATGAAGTTCGAGCAGCCGGTCATCCGGGCGTTCGACGCCGGTGCGATCGAGACCGGCACGGCGCAGGGCAGGCCGGTCAACGCGTCCGGCACGCGGCTGCTCGTGGGCAGCGGCCGCGAACTCGACGGCCAGGACGTGCTCATCGTCGATCCCCAGACGTGCGAGCCGTTGGCTCCGGGCCGGGTCGGGGAGATCTGGGTGAGCGGTCCGAGCGTCGCACGGGGGTACTGGAACCGCCCTGACGCCTCCCGCGAGACGTTCGGCGCCATGCTGGTGCAGCCGCCCCAGCCTCCCGCAGGGCACGGCGTGACCAAGTGGCGACCCAACGACGGACCGTACCTCCGGACGGGCGACCTCGGATTCTTCGACGACGGAGAGCTCTTCGTCACGGGCAGGCTCAAGGACCTCATCATCGTCCGCGGTCGCAACCACTATCCCCAGGACATCGAGCACGCCGTCGAGGCGGCGAGCGAGCTCGTGCGGGCGGGGTCGGTCGCCGCATTCGCCGTGGACGTCGAGGGGCGGGAACGCGTGGTGGTGGTCGCGGAACTGGAGCGGGGCCGACGGGAGGGAGGGGCGATCGACGCCGCCTTCGAGGCGATCCGCGGCACGCTCGCCCGCGAACACGAGGTGGCCGTCGAGGCGATCGTGCTCATCCGGCCGAACAGCATTCCGAAGACCTCCAGCGGGAAGATCCAGCGGCACGCCTGCCGCAAGCAGTTCCTCGACGGGTCGCTCGAGGTCGTCGAGCAGCACGTGAGCTGGCTCCAGCCGGCAGCCCCCGCCGCGGTCAGGACGGCGGTCGAGGCGACGCCGCCACGTCTCGCGCGACAGCGGCCGGTGGGCGAGTCAGGCCGTGCTCTGCGCCCGGATCGTGAGCTGCCGCAGGACGTCGTCGAGACGGTCTTCGACCACGTGCGGCGCATCGCGAAGGAGCGGGCGGGGACGCTGACGCTCGACACCAACATCGTCGAACTCGGGCTCGACTCGCTCGAACGCATGGAGATCGTCGCCAGCCTCGAGGAGGCGTTCGGCGGGCGTTTTCCCGAGCAGGTGCTGCCGCTCATCGAGACCTGCCGGGAGGTGACCGAGGCGATCCTCGATCACATGCCGCTCGACGGCCGGTCGACGGGGCCGGCGGCGGCGGGAGTCCAGATCGAGCCCGACACATGGCAGATCGCCGAGTTTCCCGAGGTGCGGGCCCTCGAACAGAACTTCGCGATGGTCCGTGACGCGGGACTCGAGAATCCCTACTTCAGCGTCCACGAGGGTCTCACCGACGACCGCACCGTCATCGGCGGACGCGAGATGGTGAGCTGGTCCACCTACAACTACCTCGGCATGTCGGGCGAGCCGGACGTGGCATCGGCCGCGAAGGCGGCGATCGACCGCTTCGGGACGAGCGTGTCCGCGAGCCGACTCGTGTCGGGTGAAAAGACGATTCACCGCGACCTCGAGCGGGCGATCGCCCGGCTCGTCGGCACGGAGGACGCGGTCACGTTCGTGGGCGGGCATGCCACGAACGAAACGGTCATCGGCCACGTGGTGGGGCCCGGCGATCTCGTGCTGCACGACGCCCTGGCCCACAACAGCCT
>DNLZ01000038.1:0-1195 GCA_003488325.1 Planctomycetaceae bacterium | reverse complement strand
GAGCACCTGCTCGCCCAGATGCGCGGACAGTACCGCCGCGTGCTCCTCGTCATCGAGGGCGTCTACAGCATGGACGGCGACTTCGCCGACCTGCCGCGGTTCATCGGTGTCGCGAGGCGCAACAAGGCCCTCCTCATGGTGGACGAGGCCCATTCGATCGGCGTGATGGGACCACGTGGCCGCGGGATCGGCGAGCACTTCGGCGTGGATCCGGCCGCCGTCGACATCTGGATGGGCACCCTGTCGAAGGCGCTCGGCAGCTGCGGCGGGTACATCGCCGGCTCGGCGACCCTGGTCCGCTGGCTCAAGTACACGGTCCCTGGCTTCGTCTACAGCGTCGGGCTGCCGCCCGCGGCGGCAGGTGCCGCGCTGGCGGCGATCCACGCGCTGGAACGCGAACCGGCCCGCGTTTCGGCCTTGCGTGACAATGCGGCGCTCTTCCTCGGGCTCGCACGCGAGGCGGGGCTCGACACCGGGTCCGCGGGCGGCACGGCGATCGTCCCCGTGATCCTCGGCAACTCGATGAATGCCCTGCGGCTGTCGAGGGCGCTCTTCGCGCGGGGCATCAACGTCCAGCCGATTCTCTACCCGGCGGTCGAGGAGCGGGCGGCACGACTGCGGTTCTTCATCACGTCGCGGCACACGGCCGACCAGATTCACCGGACCGTCGCCGCGTTGCAGGAAGAACTCGCGGCCATCGATCCGGGCTACGCCAGGCGGTCCGCGTAGCGGGTCCTGGATCCGGCCGCTATAACGCCCGGATGGCCCAGGAAACGACGACCCATCGGCTCGTGCTGCCCGCCGACGCCAACCACCACGGCACGCTCTACGCTGGCAGCCTCCTGCGGTATGCCCTCGAGGCGGCCTACGCCGCGGCGTGCCTCGCGACCGGCCCCGCGGCCAACCTCATGCTCCGCCGCGTGCTCTCGATCGAGTGCCGCCGCGCCGTGCCCGTCGGCACGCTCGTGGAACTGCGCGGTGCGGTCTTGGAAGCCCGCCGCGGATACCTCGCCGTCGGCGTGGTCGGCATCCCGCTGCCGGGAGACACACTGCCGTGGCTGGACGGCATCCTCGGCTTCGTGCAGGTGGACGAGTCGTGCCTGCCGGTCGACCTGCCCGCCCCCGTCTCCTCGTCCGCCGACGAACCGCTGTGGCGACCGCTCGCCACCCGGCTCGAAAAACTCGCCGGCGTGCG
>DNLZ01000063.1 GCA_003488325.1 Planctomycetaceae bacterium | reverse complement strand
CGCCGATGCGGCTGCCTCGCGGATCGCAGCCGCCGCCTGCGGCCCGCGGATCATCTGGAGCGCCCGCAGCGCCGCCGCCTGCTCGGCGCCCGGCATGGCCAGTCCCCCGACGAGCACCGGAACCTCCGCGGCTCCACCGAGGGTGCCGAGCACACGGTAGGCCGCGCCGCGCACCGCGGGATCGGTCGCGGCCGCCACGATCGCCGTCGTGGCGGGCACCGCAGCCACATCTCCGCGTTCCGCGAGCGCGGCGAGGAGTGCCGCCTGCCGCCCGGCGTCGACCTGCGCGAGCAGTTCGGCGAAGCGCCGCGTCGCCACCGGGCCACGGACACCGTGACGCACGGCCTCCATACCGATCGCGCGACGCCCAGGATCCTCATCCCGCAGGAGATCGATCGCGAGGTCGATCGCCTCCGGCGAGGCATCCGCCGCGTGGGTGCGCACGGCACCGCACGCGATGACCAGCGCCACGGCGGCGGCCCGGCTGCATGCACGCCATGCTCGGCGTGGGCGGCCGGCCGGGCCGGACAGCGGGTGCCCGGCGAACGAGTGGGAGACGGTATGGCACGACATGGTGACAGCCCTCGGGAACGTGCCGCGGTGGGATTTCGACCGGCCGGCTCGCCGCATCGCGGCACGAACGAACGCGGCGGTGAACTACGAGGCGGCGGTGTCGAGGCACGCGAGGATGCCCCGCGTCGCCGCCAGCTCGATCTGCCGCGCAGCCGGCTTGCCCGCCGCCGCCTCCGCGAGTGATCGCAGGATCCCGATCGCGGCATCACGATGCCCGGTCGCCCGCAGCGATTCCGCACAGGCCAACCGAGCGTCGGCGATCGCGGCCCCGGTGCTCGAGCAGGGGTCGCCCTGTCCCGCCTGGAGCGCCGCCGCGGCAGCGGACGTGGCGATCGAGCCGAGGGCCAGGGCCGCGGCAGCCGCCGTGGCCGCATCAGCCGTCAGGAGACCCGCGAGCTGCGGCACGCTTTGCGTGTCCCGGCGGGCGGCGAGCGACGAGATCATGCCGATGCGAAGCGGCCCGGTGAGCGAGGCGACGGCGTCGCGCAGGGCGGCAGCGGCCTCGGCGGCGTCGATCCGCTCGAGTGCAAACCGTGCCATGTGCGAGAGCTCGTGGTCGGGGAGGAGACTGGCCAAAGACGGCACCGACGCCGCCGATCCGACACGGGCCAGCCTCCGGCATGCCTCTTCCTTCGCCCCACGCGATGCCCCGCTGCCGAGCAGCGCGGTGAGCCTCCGCTCGAGGTCGGCCCGCAGGGCTTGATCGCCGTGGGCGGCCACGACGGCCGCGTCAAGCGTGGTCAGTGGCTTCGCATCCGCCCCCCAATCCCACGAGGACAGGGCTGCGAAGGTGGCGTCGACCGTGGCGGCATCGTAGGGCATCGGTTCAGACCTCGGGGCGGACGTGACCGTACTCGGGCGTACACAGGCGGATGACGCGCGCGTCGCGCACGCGATCCGATCAGATGATCCACGGCTCGCGGCGGGCGCGATCGAGCAGCCGGTTGGCTTCGGCATCGTTCACGAACACCTGCGTCGGACGATCCCACTCGAGCGACCGTTCGAGGCGGTAGGCGATGCCGATCATGTGGGGAGCGGTCATCGTGTTGACCGCGAGCTCGATGTCGCGGAAGGGCCGCTCGCGGGTCTTCACGCAGGCGAGGAAGTCGCCATAGATGCTCGTCTCGCCGTCGCGGTAGAGCGGCACGGGCTTGGGCTCGCGCGGCCGGCCGTCGCCCGTGATGATGATCGCGTTGCCGTGGGCGACCTGGGGGCCGTCCGCGGGCCGCAGGTGGGCGGGCCGGTTGTGGTGCAGCTCCTGCCCGCGCGGGTACCGCAGCGAGACGTAGGCCGCCGCCCCGCCGTCGGCGGGATGAAACGTCACCTTGACCGGCTGCTCCTCCCGGAGGTCGGCGGCGAAGATCGCGCCGCCGAAGTGGTGCGCGCCCCAGTCGGTGAGGCTCCCGCCCGAGTAGTCGATGTAGGACCGCCAGGTGTTTCCGCCGGTGCTGTAACTGCCCGAGCAGCGGCCGGGGTTGTAGGGCTGCCATGGCGCCGGTCCGAGCCACAGATCCCAGTCGATGTCAGCCGGGGCGGCTTCGCCGGCGAGGAAGCATGGCTGCGACGGTCCCCCCACCGAAACATCGACCGACACGACCTCGCCGATCTCACCGGCCCAGATCGGATCGACGATGCCGCGGTAGTCCCCGAGCACACGCTGGCTGCCCCCGGAGAAGACGCGGCCGTAGCGCCGGGCCGCGGCGATCATCAGCGGCCCCTCGCGGAGCGTCAGCGTCTCGGGCTTCTGGAGATAGACGTCCTTGCCGGAGCGGCACGCGGCGATCGTGATCGGCGCATGCCAGTGGTCCGGCGTCGCGACATGGACCGCGTCGATGTCATCGCGGGCGAGGAGTTCGCGAAAGTCGATGACCGCTCGGCAGTCACCGTTCCCGTAGCGGGCGTCGACCCGCCCCTTCGCATCATCCCGCCACTTCTGCCGCACGTCGCACACCGCGACGTACTGCACCTCCGGACGCCCGAGGAAGGCGTTCTGGTCGCCGGTGCCCATGTTGCCGATGCCGATTCCGGCCATCACGATCCGGTCGCTCGCCGGTGGCGTGGTGGCATCACCGAGCGCCTTCGACGTGATCACGTACGGGGCAGAGATGCCCGCGCCGGCGGCAGCGCCGAAGCGCCCCAGGAACGATCGCCGTGTCTCCGCCGGAGCCTGCGTGACGTCCATGATTGCGCTCCTCCACCCGTCGGGCCGTCGTCGTGCCGAGAACGCCGGGAATGTAGCCGTGCCCCGAACAACCCGCAAACTTCCGGTCAAATTCGGGCGCAGCCGCGGACAGTGAGCGCCGCGCCGGCGAGACGGCGGCCCGCAGGGCGCCGCGCCGGCGCGACTCGTGGTGTTCCGGCCGCATATGGCCCGAAATGCGCCCGTCAGTCGGTGACCCGGGCAGCGCCCTGTCGTGCACGCGCACCATGGGCGCTCTCGCGGCACGCGTGAACACCCGGGAGAACGGGCGGCGGGGTTTGGCACGCCGTATGCTGCACTTCATGAGGCAGGCGGCGAGTCGATCGATGCGATCGGCCACTCACGGGACGGCCCTGGCACGCCAGGCCGGCAGTCACGAAAGGGACCAGCAGATGAAGAAGATCGAAGCAATCATCCGGCACTTCAAGCTCGAGGAGGTGAAGGACGCGCTCAATGCACAGGGGGTCAAGGGCATGACCGTGACGGAGGTCCGCGGGTTTGGCCGTCAGAAGGGCCACACCGAGACCTACCGCGGCGCGGAATACTCCGTCGACTTCCTGCCGAAGGTGAAGATCGAGGTCGTCGTCAGCGACGACGAGGCGCAGGCGGTCATCAGCAAGATCATGACGACCGCCCGCACCGGGCAGGTCGGCGACGGCAAGATCTTCGTGACGAACCTCGCCGATGTCGTCCGCATCCGGACCGGCGAGACGGCCGCCGCCGCGATCTGA
>DNLZ01000468.1:2263-2958 GCA_003488325.1 Planctomycetaceae bacterium | reverse complement strand
GTCGCCACGGCTCAGTCGTCCTCGTCGTCCTCATCCTCGGCGAACACGAATGCCGCACGCCGGGGGGGCGGCATCGGGGAATCGGCTCCGCGCACGCTCCGCCAGACGATGTCGTTGAGGAGCAGGTCGTCCGCGGCATCCTCTTTCGAGAAATCCATCGCCAGCGAGGCGGCGGCCCCCCAGCTCGTCGCCGCGTTGCGGGCATCGAGCGGCACCGACGCGGGGCGGCAGCGGTAGGGCGCAGGATCGGGCGTGCCGGTGAACGACCGGATCATCGGCAGCGCCGCCGCGTCGAACTGGGACATCGGTTCGAGCCCGAGGATCAGCTCGATCGTGCGCAGCATCGAGCTCGTCGAATACAGGCTCGAATCCACGACGCCGCGACGGGCCCACGGGCTGACCACGAGTGCGACGGTCCGGTGGGCGTCGATGTGATCCGCGCCGTTCTGCGCGTCGTCCTCGACGACGAAGATCGCGGTGGTGGGCCAGAACCGCGACGTGCTCACCGCTTCCACGACGCGGCCGAGGGCGAGGTCGTTTTCCGCCATGAACGCCGTCGGCGTCAGTGCGCCCGGCTTGGTGCCGCTCGTGTGGTCGTTGGGCAGGCGGACGACCTGCAGGCGAGGCATCTCCCCCTCGCGCTCGTAACGGGCGAGCTCCGCGACGAACCGATCGGCACGGAGGAGGTCGGAGTA
>DNLZ01000468.1:0-1892 GCA_003488325.1 Planctomycetaceae bacterium | reverse complement strand
CGCGGTGCCCGGGGCGTCCGGCGCCGGGCCGTTGGACACCCACTCGCCGTAGCTGCGGAAGCTCACGCCGGCCGCGATCGCGCGGTCCCAGAGGTAGCCCCCGGCCGGACGGGCGATCTCGAACGTGCCCTCGCTGGGATACGGAAACTTCTTGCGCGCGTTGTGGCCATACGAGAGCGGCCAGTGCCGCTCGACGAAGTCCGTGGCGTAGGCGCCCATCGACCACTCGTGACCGTCGGCGCTCACCTCGCTCTCGACGTAGAAGTTGTCGAGCAGGACGAACTGCCTCGCGAGGGCGTGGTGATTGGGCGTGACGGGCTCGGGAAAGAGGCAGAGCGTCGGATCGCCCCGGCCCTCGGGCATGTCGCCGAACACCTGGTCGTAGGTGCGGTTCTCCTTGACGACGTAGATCACGTGGGTGATCGGGCTCTTTCTGCCGGAGCCCGACGGAATCGGGCTGCCCGCGATCTCCTCGGCGGAAAACACCTCGGCCACCTGCGGCGGCCGGCAGGCGTACGCGCGGGCCGTCCAGGCCCGCATCTGCGGCTCGAAGCCGTCCTCCTCGGGCAGGTCGATGAAGGAGACCGTGCCGTCGAAGAGGCCGGCGATGTAGTCGGGCGTCGGCGCGTCGGAGTCGTAGCCGGGCCGCGGGCCGTTGCGGTTGGAGTCGGAGATGACCCCCTTGCCGTTGGCGACGAGCAACCGGCGTCCGCCATGCGCGAGACGCACCGCGGTGGGATACCAGCCCACGGGGATGAAGCCGATGCTCCGCGCCCTTCCCGGCGTCTCGACATCCCAGACGCTCACGGCGTTGATGTTGGCGTTGGAGACGAAGAGCGTCGTCCCGTCGGCGGCGAGCGCCAGCGAGTTCGGCGTGTTGCCCGGCTGGGCGTCGGCGGAAAGCGTCGCGACGAGCGTCTCCGACACCCGCCCGGCGTCGAGGTCGATCACGAGCACGCTGTTGCGGTTGGCGTTCGCCACGAACAGCCTGCCGCCGTCGGGCGTGAGCAGCATCTCGTTGGGGTGCTCCTCGACCGCGATGCGCGCCACGACGTTCCACTCCGCGGTGTCGATCACCGCGACGGCCGCCTGGCCCCAGAGCGAGACGTAGAGCCGGTGTCGCCGGTCGTCCACCACGCAGGTCCACGGATACGGTGCGTCTTTGACCGCCCGCTCGAGCAGCGCCTCCGCGCGCTTCGTGATCGATGGATCGGCCGACGCGGGGATCGCGGGGCCGGCGGCCGGAGCCGCCGCGGTGAGCAGGAGCTCGTCGATGCTCGGCTCGCCGCCGGCGGGATCGAGCCGCACGCGGGAGATCGAGTGCCCCCACACGTTGGCGACGTAGAGCGTATCACCGGCCCCGTTCATGCCGATGCCACAGGGGATGCCCCGCAGTTTTTCGTCGCGCAGCGCGACCGCCCCGTCCGGCACGAGCGCACCGTCCACGAATCGAAACCGGAGGAGCGTCTCGGCCGCGCCGCCCGACACCCAGAGCACACCGCCATCCGGCGCGAACGCGACTCCCTGAAACGACTCCTCGAGGCGCACTCGGGACACGAGCCTCCGCCGGGCCACGTCGAGGACGACCAGTTCGTGCGGTCCGTAGCCGCAGTGCAGCACCACGGCATGGCGGCCGTCGGGATGCATGGCGATCGCCGCGGGAAAGTCGCCCACCTCGACCTGGCGTCCCACGGGCCGCAGCGACCACTGGTTGGGCAGCACGACCGACCCATCGGGCTGCGCTCCCGGCGCCCGTCCCGGCACCTCCGCAGCGAGCAGGACGCGCGGCAGACCGGCGAGGAGCAGGAGCACGACGAGAGGGATCACACGCGGACGCATGGGCGGACCTCCGGCGGACGGTGAGCGGGAGCCCGTCGTTGTAGCGTGCGGAG
>DNLZ01000437.1 GCA_003488325.1 Planctomycetaceae bacterium | reverse complement strand
CTCGACGTGCGGCCCGGGGAGCGGATCGCGATCGTGGGCCCTCGCGGCAAGACGCAGCTCCTCGAATACCTCGCGCTCCTGCGGGTGCCCCCCGCAGGCCTGCTGACGTTCGACGGGCTCGATGCCCGGTCGCTCGATCGACGCGAGAGCCGGCACCACATCGCCTACGTCGGCCGGCCCGAGGTGTTCGAGGGTTCCGTCATCGAGAACGTCCGGCTCGGTCGGAGCGACCTGACCGCGTTCGATGTGCGTGAGGCGCTCGACATGGTCGGCCTGACCGACCGGATCGCCCGGCTCCCCGACAGCCTGGAGACGATGCTCACGCCGGATGGCAGGCCGCTTTCGGCCAACGACATCACCTGCCTGGCGATCGCCCGCGCGGTCGCGGGGCGGCCGCGGCTGCTCCTGCTCGACGGCGTCCTCGACGGTCTCGATGTCGAGGGCTGCCCGGACCTGCTGGACAACCTGTTCGATCCGACCGCACCGTGGACGCTCGTGGTGGTGTCGGTGCGACAGGACATCCGCGATCGCTGCACCCGGGTTGTGGAGTGGACATGAAACAGCCGCAGGTCCTGCCGGAGCGTGACGTCGCGGCCCGCGTGTCGCTGGCGCGCACGCTGACACCACGTGCGATCGTGTGGATGGCCCGCCTCGTCTTCCTGTTCTTCCTCGCCCTCCCGTTCGGCCTGGCCCTCATACCCTGGCAGCAGACCCTCAACTGCCGGGGCACGATCGTGGCCTACGCGCCGGTGGAGCGATTGCAGGTGATCACGGCGCTGGTGTCGGGGCAGGTGAGGACCTGGCACGTCGTCGAGGGAACCCGCGTCAAGATGAACGATCCGCTGGTCGATATCGAAGACAACGATCCGGAGCTCGCGGAGAGGCTGCAGGCGCAGCGGGAGTTTCTCGCCGGCCGCCTCAGCGCGGCGCGACAGGAGCTCTCGGAGCTCACGGCGGCGGCCGCCGCCCAGGAGGACGCGCGGGATGCAGCGGTGCGGGCCGCAGAGGCCAATCGACAGGCGGCGCAACGGGCGATCGACGTGGCGGAGCAGGCCAAGGCCAATGCCACCTTCGCCCGTGACTTCGAGCTCAACAGGTTCGAGATGTTCGACGACCTCTTCTCCAACCCGCAGTTCGGTGGCCTCGAAAGCCGGCTCTCCCGCGACGAGGCACGGATGCGCGCGGACCGGGCCGTCACCGACACGGACAAGGCCGACGCGGAGATCGCGAGGGCACAGGCCACGCTCCTGACGCAGGAGGCGCTGCTCGTGCAGGCCGACGCCACGGGTCTGTCGGCGATCGCCGTGGCCCGCAGCAACCTGAGGAAGGCCGAGCAGAACGTCTTCTCGATCGAGCGCGAGATCCAGGATATCGACAACCGGATCGAACGCTTCAAGGCGCGGCGCGTGGTCGCTCCCTGCGACGGGGTGGTCTTCCGCGTCGCGGCGAACGTCGCGCAGGGCGGGCAGTACGTCAAGGAAGGGGACGAGCTGTGCACGGTCGTTCCCGACACGAACGACCGCGTGGCCGAGCTGTTTCTCGACGGCGTGGATGCCCCGATCATGCTGGCCTTCGCCGATCGGGAGGGGGAGATGCCGCACGTGCGGCTGCAATTCGAGGGCTGGCCGGCGGTGCAGTTCTCCGGCTGGCCGGAGATGGCGATCGGCACGTTCGGCGGCCGCGTGCGGCAGATCGATGCCGCCAGCGGCGTGGCCGGACAGTGCCGCGTGCTCGTGGAACCCGAGCAGCGGATGCCCGGCGATACCTGGCCTGACCCGGAGTTTCTGCGGCAGGGAAACCAGGTCATCGGGTGGGTGTTCCTCAACCGGGTGCCGCTCGGCTTCGAGATCTGGCGGCGGCTCAACGGCTTCCCGCCGGTGCTGGCACCGACTCCGAAGTCGAAGGACGGCGCGCCGAAGGCGCCGAAGATCAAGGTCGGGTGAGGCACGTGATGACCGCCGACCGGATCGCCGTCGTCCTCCTCGCCGCGCTGGCCGTCGGCAGCGTCCGCGCTTCCGACGCCGTCACGCCGCGGCATCTGGGGGTCGCCGAGGAGGCGCGAGAACTGTCCCCCTCCGGCGTCAGCCTCGCCGTGCCCGCGATCGTGCCGACCTCGTTCCTGGAGATCGCCGACACGCCCGGCCCGGGAGCCGCCGGCCCCGCCGTGCGATTGCCGCCACCGGATGGACGCGCGGCCCGGGCAGCGGATGAGCCGGGTGCGCCGCCTGTCGCGTCGCCCGACGGCATCGAGCAATTGCCACGGCCCCGCCCCACCGAGGGACCGTCCACGCCGGTGCTCGTGCCGCCCGCGGAGCCGGATCTGCCAGGCTCGCTGCTCATCGACGACCGGAACGAGCCGCTCGCGCTCGGCGAGGTGCTCGACAGCGTCAGGCGGCACTATCCGCTCCTGCAGGCGATCGAACGGGAGCGGGGCGTGGCGGCAGGACGGCTCACGGCCGCCATGGGCGCCTTCGACACGAACATCAACATGGCGGGCAACGCGCTCTCCCCCGGCACCTACGAGAGCTACCTCTCCGACTTCGGGCTGTCGCGGCTCATGGAGCGGGGAGGCGTGCAGGTGTTCGGCGGCTGGCGGACCGGCTTCGGCAGTTTTCCGACCTACCGCCTCGGTCAGAAGACGGCGAACGTCGGCGAGTTTCGCGGCGGCATCACCATGCCGCTCGCACGGGATCGCGACATCGATGCGGCCCGTGCCGGCCGCGACAAGGCGAGGCTCGATCAGGCGCTCGCCGAGCCGGCCATCACGCGAAGCCGGATCGACTACATGCGTGCCGCCGCGCTTTCCTACTGGATGTGGCTGGGCAACGGCGAGCGCGAGGAGGCGGCGGAGCGACTCGAGCAGCTGGCGGTGAGGCGGGACGGCGAGCTCGGCGAAAAGGTGGCGCGCGGCGTGGTCGCCAACATCGAGCGGGTCGACAACCAGAAGAACATCGCCCTGCGCCGCGGGCTGCTCGTGCAGGCCGACCGCGAGGTGCAGCAGTCCGCGATCGAGTTGTCGCTGTTTCTGCGCGACACGTCGGGCAGGCCGCTCCTGCCGGCGCGGAAGCGCATGCAGCCGCTGCCCGAGCCGGTGAAGCCGGGACCGACCCTCTACGACGTCACGCTCTCGCGGGCCCTCGCCACGCGACCGGAGTTCGAGAAGATCTCGCTCGAACGGGAGAAGCTCATCGTCGAACGGCGGCTGGCGGTCAACCAGACGCTGCCCGGAATCGACGCGCAGCTCGTGGGCAACCAGGACGCGGGCTACGGCTCGAGCCCGCTCTCGGGACCGTTCGGGCTCGAGCGGCAGGTGCTCCAGGCGTCGCTCATCTTCCAGATGCCGGCGCAGCGACGGGACGCGCGCGGGCGGCTCCAGTCGGTCGATTCCCAGCTCGTCCAGATCGACCGCCGCCTCCAATTCCTCACCGATCAGGTCCGGGCCGAGGTGCAGGACGCATGGTCCCGCATCGAGCGGGCGTACGAGTTCCACAAGCAGGCAGTCCAGCAGGAGGATCTCGCGAAGCTCGTGGCCGAGGCCGAGCGGGAGCAGTTTCGCCTCGGCCGCAGCGACATCCTCCGGGTCACGCTCCGCGAACAGGCGCGATTCGACGCGGACTTGGTCGAGATCGCCGCCCGCCAGGAGTACTGGAAGGCCGACGCGGAACTGCGGGCCGCCGACACGTCGCTCGACCGCCTCGGCGCCGATGCGGCCTGGACCTCGCTGCTCGGGCCGCTGCCCGCCGCGGTGCTGCCGCCACAGCCGGCAGCAAAACCCTGACTGGTGGGTCAGCGCACGGGGACCAGCGGCGGATTGGCGACCGCCGGAGGGAGTGGGCGGGCTGCCGGCGGTCCGGGAGCCTCTGGCGCGACGGGAACGGTCGCCGGTGCTGCCGCCGGCACCTGGGTCACCGGCGCCGGCACCTGGGTCACCGGAACCCGCGGTGGCACGGCCGTCTGGGTGGGAGCGTTGACTTGGCCTCCCGGTTGGCCGGCGACGATCGCGGCCTGCGGCGGGCGGGCGCGGGCCGCGAGATCCTCGATCAGACCCTCCACCTCCGGGTGGAACGCCAATCCCCTGGCCTCGTAGACCTCCTGCGGCGAGACGTTGAACCGGCCGTAGAGCAGGGCGTTGGCCTGCGGATCGGCCGCCAGGCTCGCACCGTTGAACGAGACGCCGGCGAAGAGACCGCGGGTGCGGGCATAGGAGTAGATCTCGGCGCCCATCCGGGCATCCGTGGCGGCATTCGCCTGGCGTCCGATCGGACCGAGCGCCACCGAGGCGTCGGCGCCGAGCGTGACCTTCTGCCCGGCGAGCATCCCCTGCAGGCTTCTGGGCGTGGCGAACACGAGCACGATGTCGGCGCTCTGCAGGCCGGCCTGGAAGCCGAGGCTCCCGCCCCCCATCGTCACCATCAGGGGCGGGCTCCAGGACCCGTCGGGCCGCCGGATCAGGAGCACGCCCTTGCCGTAGTTCACGCCGAGGATGAATCCTCCCTTGACCATGTTGGGGAAGATCGCCACCCCCGAGGCCCCGCCGAGCATCGCCGGCGGGATCGACTCGATCCGCAGATCGGCGAACTCGTCGAGCGTCTGCCGGGCGGTGACGACCGTCGCCAGTTCCGCCTGCCCGTAGGTCATCTGGACCTGCCCGCTGGCCTCCGGGCCGCACGTCAGCGCCAGGCCCGCGAGACAGGCCAGCCGGGCCGGGACGGCGCCGCTGGCCGGGCCGCGGCGAACGGGACGGGAATCCCGCGCCGGCAGCGTCATGGAAACCGGCACCGCGGGACAGCCCGAACCCGCCGGGCGTGGGGAGGCGTTCATGGGGAGTCCTTTCCGGGAGAACGGCCCTGGTATGCTCCGCGATCGCGGACGCGGGCGTCAATCCCAGCCGCGATCGTCCGCTGCCGAGGCGAGGGAGTGCCGGCCATGTGCGGGATCGTGGGCTACGTGGGGTTTCGCGACGCCGGCGAGGTGATTCTCGCGGGGCTCAGGCGGCTGGAATACCGCGGCTACGACTCGGC
>DNLZ01000132.1 GCA_003488325.1 Planctomycetaceae bacterium | reverse complement strand
CTCCTGTTTCGGCGTCCGGGCATGATCGAGGTGCATGCCGACACCGACGGCCTGACGATCGAGGGCGTCACGCTCGCTTGCGAGGTGCCTCCCGCGTGGCGCCTGCTGGCGATCGGGCCGAAGTCGCAGACCTATCGACCCCGCGAGACCGATCCATCGACGTGGCGCGAGATCTTCTCGCCCGACCGCGACTGCACGGTGCGAAACGTGCGGATCGCCGGCGTGCGCCTGGCCGAAGAGGATCAGGAGCTGCCGCTCGACAGGCTCGTTACGGTGATCGAGCAGCGTCCCAACGTTGACTATCCACGGACGCAGCCCAAGGGAGGCACGGGCCGGGGCCACTGGGTGCGGTGACGGCGGAGCCCGTTCGTCGCCACGCGAAAGCAGCGTGGACCCGCGCGAGTCGAGCGTCGACGGCACATCAGTGCATGCCGTCGAAGTATGGTTGCGTCCCCCGCTCGGCGCAGGGTACCCTCTCCTGGGCTTGATCTACTTGAAACGGTGCCCGTGACAGGGGAGCCGACATGAAGTACTTCGCGATCGGCGGCGTCGTGGCGCTCGCCGGAGTGCTCGCCTTTATCGCGCTCGTGCCGCAACCGGCGTCCCCGCCCACGGCGGCGTCTCAGCCCGTTTCGCTGCCCGTGACCCCGATGGCGGCAGCGCCGCAGCCGACCGCCCCGGGAAACGCGGCTCCATCGTCAGCCGCCGCACCCCCGACGCCCACCTCCCCGCGGGACATGGTCGGCGAAGGACGGCAGCGTCTTGCCGACTGGCTACCGGAGGCCAAGGCCGCCAGCGATCCCCGGGTTGCCATCGCAGGAACACCGGAATTCGGCACGGGATTCGTGACGGGATTACCGATTGGGCGCCACGCTTTGTTGAACGAACGGGCCAAGGCAAAGTACGAGAAGCGCCCTGCAGAGCCCCTCACGGACGCTACCGTCGAAAAGGAGCTCGCGTCCAAAGTAGGTGCGATGAACATGCCGTTAGTCCGCGATGCGAAGTGGCAGGAGGGATTTCGAGCCGCCTTCGTGTACGGATGGAAGTTGGAGGAGAAGGCGTCGCCCCCCAGCACACCATGAGGCGATCCTTGAGCACACGTTCACCGTGCCCCGCCCAACGGGTGGCTGGTTGCGGTTCTCCCAGCGAGTGACATCCATCACGGGCAGCTGGTTGGGAAACGCCTGGAAGGCGTCGCGGGCTTCATGAGCCTGCACGATTTCGCCCCAGTCAGTCGAAGGGTCCCGGGCCGAAGCAACAGGCAGCGGTTCGAGCGCCGCACCCGCAGATCAAGACAAGCGCGGCTGAAAGCGGTCCTGAATGCTTGGTCTCCCGCCTACCCCTCACTCCCCCCAGCGCTTGGCCGCGGGCGAAAGTCCGCTGGAGCAGGGGCCAGAGGTGTGGTCGATCTCTCACCGTTCGAATTCTGGACCAAATCTCAGACCTGGTGCCGTCGCCGCCGCGGAAGCATCGGCATCGCTACCACGGGGTATTCTCGCCGAATCACAAGCTCGGGCGGGCCGTTACGGCGCTGGCAATCAGGAGCGTTGGCGAGCAACGCGAAGCCGCAACCGGCGGACCCCGGGGCGACGGCACGGGAGTTTGCAGCGACGCGAATCAAAAAGCCCCGCTCGCAAGACACATCGCGGATTGCCTCGGCCAAGCGTATGGCTCCGACACCAGTAAAGCGCCGCTCCGGCGGGGAAGGCTGGCGTTCCGAGTGCCGCCTGTTGGGGCGAGGGAGACGGCACCCCACGGATCACAAGGCTGGGCCACAAGCCCGGATCACAAGCCGCTCACTGCTCCGCACTCGGTCGCGGAAGTGCCATCGGCGGCCCACGTGCAGCGTAAAGGCTTGCCCGTTCAGCATCTCAGGGGCCGGGAGGCGTGCCGGTGAAGAGGTCCGCGGCGAGCCGGGTGCGGTTGGCCTTGCGGTAGGCCAGCGGCGTGAGCCCCGTGTGGTGCCGGAAGCGCTTCACGAACGAGCTGTGGTCGTAGAAGCCGGAGCGTCGCGCCACCTCCGCGATCGGGAGGCCGCCGGTGCGCAGGAGGTCGCTCGCCTGTGAGATCCGCACCCGCTCGAGGAAGGCATGCGCCGTCATGCCCATTCGTGAGCGGAAGAGCCGCATGAAGTGGCTCGGCGACAGGCCGCACCCGCGCGCGAGGTCGGCGATCACCAGCCGGCGGGCGTGGTCATGGAGGATGCGCTCCACCGCGGGCATGAGGCGGCCGATGTCGTCGCCCGCCGCCGCGGGGGCGGCCGACTCGTGCGGCCGGTTGATGCCGACGAGCCCGACGATCCGCCCCGCACGGTCGCGGAGCGGCCATTTGCTCGAGTAGGTGAGCTTGGTGACGCCGCCACGGGTGCCGACCACGTGCACTTCATCGAGCAGGGTGCGGCCCTGCTCGATGACCTGCCGGTCGTTGCGCCGAAAACTCTCGGCGATGACGGGCGGAAACAGGTCGAAGTCGGTGCGGCCCAGCGGGCTCTCCTCTTCCCCCAGGCCGATCGCGGCGCGGATCGCCGGGCTCATCGCCACATAGCGATACGCAGCGTCCTTCACGAAGAACATCGCGCCGCCGATGAGGCCGATCGGGCCGAAGACCTCATGCGCGTCGCGCAGGCGCGCGAGCAGGTCGCTGGGCGACGCGTCGAAACGATCAGGCATGGTCGCTTCCTACCATTTCCGGCGCGTCCGGCCACGAACCGTCACCGCGGGCGACGTGACTCCGTAGGATCGGTGCTTCAAACGTCCCTTTCAACGTCTATGCTGGACGGTATCGCTTCCCTCGGGGGCGATCAACGCGAGGTGTCCATGACGACCCGAGCGCATGAAATACCAGCAGGCCGCCATCGCGATACGCGGCTACGGGGCCACCGCATCGGCGGGGCGATCGTCTGGATCGCCGTAGCCTGGGCGGCCGCGGCCCGTGGGGAACCGGCCCCCGCCGACGCGGCTTTTTTCACCGACCGCGTCCTGCCGATCCTGCGCGAGCGCTGCTTCGGCTGCCATGCGCACGACACGGAGACGAGCGGCGGGCTCGCGCTCGACGTGCGCTCCGGGTGGGAGCGCGGCGGCAGGTCGGGGCCGGCCGTCGTGCCGGGAAAGCCGGCCGAGAGCCTGCTCGTGGCCGCCGTGCGCCGCGTGCCGCCCGACCGCGCGATGCCTCCCGACGAATCACTTCCCGACGAGGAGGTGGCGACGCTCGTCGAGTGGGTGACCCGCGGTGCGCCCGATCCGCGCACGACGACCGCCGCCGACGCCTGGGAGGATCTCTACGCCGAGCGGCTGCGGTGGTGGAGCCTCGCACCCGTGGCGCGACCGGCGCCTCCGGCCGTGCGCGACGGGGCGTGGCCGCGCACCGACATCGACCGCTTCGTGCTCGCCGCGCTTCTGGCCCGCGGGCTCGCCCCCGCTCCCGAGGCCGACCGCCGCACCTGGCTGCGCCGCGTGAC
>DNLZ01000133.1:5563-7255 GCA_003488325.1 Planctomycetaceae bacterium | reverse complement strand
TTGTCGTTGGTGGCGCCGATGACCTGCCCATGACGGTATCCGCCGCCGGCCAGCAGGATGCTCTGGGCCTGCGGCCAGTGGTCGCGGCCGGCATTCGCGTTGATCCGGGGCGTGTGGCCGAACTCGCCGGCGACGACCACGAGCGTGTCGTCGAGCATGCCCCGATCGGCAAGATCCTGAATGAGGACTCCGACGGCACGGTCGTGGCGGGGGAGCTTGTCCTTCAGGGCGGGCTCGATGTTGGAGTGGTCGTCGAAGTAACCCGTGTTGAGCGAGACGTATCGCACGCCCGATTCGATGAGCCTCCGTGCGAGCAGTGCCTGTTCGCCCCAGCCGGGTCCGTACTTTTCGCGCAGCGACGCGTCCTCCTCGTCGACCGCGAAGGCACGACGGACGCGGCCGGAAAGGACGAGATCGAGGGCCTGCTGCTCGGCGGCGTCCATCTGCTCGAAGCTGCGCTCGGCGTCGATGCGTCGCTCGAGCCCGTCGAGCTGCGTTCGCAGGGCGACGCGATTCATGAGTCGCGTGTCGGAGAGCCCGTCGCGCAGCGTGAAGTCGGCGGCACTCGCGCTCGGCAGCACGCCCGCCTCGTTGCCGTAGCTGAAACTTCCGCACTGGAGCGGGTTGTATTGGACGCCGAGCCAGGACGCCCCATGGAAGCCGAAGCCCCCGTCGTTCATGTTCACGGCCGCCAAGGATCCGGGCTGCGTGGGGCCGAGGAGGTGGGCGGCGACGGCGCCCATGGAGGGATACCGCGGCTTGCGATCGCTGCCGTTGGCTCCGAGCCGGCCGGTGAGCATCCAGTGGGCCGCCGCCCAATGGTCGCCGTTGCCGTGGGAGAAGCTGCGGATCACCGTGCACTTGTCCATCACCTTGGCGTGCTCGGGCAGCAGTTCGCAGACGTCGATGCCGGGCACGTTCGAGTGGATCGGCTGGAACGCGCCGCGGAACTCCGCCGGTGCGTCGGGCTTCATGTCGAACGTGTCGAGCTGCGAAGGACCCCCGTGCATCCAGACGAGGATCACCGACTTCTTCGAGCGGGCGGCCGGATGGACACCACCGGTCGATTCGGCACGGAGCAGGTCGGGGAGGCCGAGCCCGAAGGCGCCGAGCGCCCCCACCTGAAGCACCGACCGTCTGGGAATGCGGTCGCAGAACGATGCAGGACGGGAGCACGTGCCGAGGATGGAGAGCATGGGTTCAGCTCCTTCGCGGGCGGGAACGCCGTGGGCTGCGTCGGACACGCCTGGCCCCAAAGTTTACACTGCGCCCGACGTCCCCGCTGGTTGTCATCGACGCGGTCCGGCCGTCCGCATGAGGCAGGGCAGACGGGTCTGGGCGGGATGGGAGGGCGTGTCCTCCGGGGTCGCGCGTCGCCGGGTCGAGCCTCATCGCTCCCGTCGGCCGCGCTATCCTGACATCGGCAACGCGTCACCACCGCATCGGAACACCGTCGTCATGACGCGCACGCTCGTCCTCGTCCCCACCGACCTCGAGCGGAGGCTGCTCGAGCCGGTGCTCGCGGAGGGCATGAGGTCCGGTGACCGACTCGATCTGTGCGGGTTCGGTCCCGTCGCGGCGGCGGCACGTACGGCCCGACTCGTGGCGACCCACGCACCCGCGCGGGTGCTCCTCGTGGGCATCGCCGGTCGGCTCGGCGAGCGGCTCGCGCTCGGAGACGCGTATCGGTTT